>JANOCJ010000413.1:0-14261 GCA_031412115.1 Flavobacteriales bacterium | reverse complement strand
GGCTAAAGCCTTTACCAATATGTTACATGATTCCCCTTGCTAAAGCAAGGGGCTTGAGAATTACGCTAAAGCGTTTTTTAGTATTAACAAAAAAGACAGGAGATAAAGCACTGTGGCGAAAATAGGTTACTTGCTTTTTCTGTAATAATATACTGGGATTCCTGCATCTTTGAAAGGTTTTATTACCGTATCCGTGGCAGCTTCATAATCGCAATAAATAAGAAATTTCTTGTTAGTTAAATATACCCTTACAGCTTCTTGACTATCTATCAATGTTGTTGCAATCTTAATAACATTTCTAATAGGAATTTTTATTTCTTTCCTATTTCTGTTCGGATAAATAATTTTGATATAATCGGTATATAAGTAAATAATCTTATAATTTAATAACATGTAAACCAAGCAAGTAGTAAAGATTGTGACCAAAACAATTCTTTGCTCTAATTTGTGATGAGTGTCTTCAATTATTGAACAGATAAAAATTATATCGATTAAAAAACAAATAGAAAAGCCAAAAATAAACCCGCCTATCGGAGTAGTGGTTTTATAAAGATAATCATCACTTTTGGCCATAGTAGGATAGTGGGATAAACCTACGCCAACTCTCCCTCACCAACCCTAACAACCTGCGGAGTAGGGGCGGGGGCTTTCTTCTCACCCTTAACTAAACCCATTTCAGTAAGTTCGGCTTCGGTTAGTTTTTGGCGAGATTTAACCTCTTCAAAAGTCTTGTCGTAATCTTTGTGGTTGGTGCCTAAAAGACGGTCCCAAATGTTGAAGTACAAGCCATAGTTGCAGTTTACTTTGCTATGGTGCATATTGTGGTGGGTACTGGTATTAGACCATTTAGTAAGCCTGCCGGTAGTAAACCCTTTTGGGAACATTTCGAAACCCAAATGCCCTATTACGTTTAGCGTTATTTGAAACAAACCGGTTATTAATAAAGCAATGGGGTGCAAGGGCACTAAAAATACTGCCATAGGCACAAACAAAAATTGCACTACAGCCTCTATAGGGTGAAACGAAAATGCAGCCCAAGGGGTAGGGTCGGTGCTTTTGTGGTGTATTTTATGCACTATGGGGAACAATGCCTTGTGGTGCATAGCACGGTGCGTTACATAAAAGTAAAAGTCGTGCCAAAGAATAAAGCCTACCGTACTAAGGGCAAGGTATAGCCAGCCTTTGTCGGCAATATTGGTGTACAATGGCGAGTAGCCCTTTTTAACAAAGTAAAACGATACAGCACCTAGTAGGCTAATGATGACAAGGCTAATTACCGACCAAAAAATTTCGTGTTTGATTTTGCTTTTTTGCGGGGTGCGCAGCTGTATCTTCTTATAAAACCAGGTGCGGCGTTTCCACAAATAAAAAATAGCGAACATAATGCCTGCGGCTACCGCATAGCGCACAAAATGAGATACCAGCGACTTTTGAAGCAAGTCGGCAAACATTTCAAAATCAATTGCTAATAACATATTATTCAATATAAGTAAGCAGTGCAACGGCATAGGCGGCAACACCTTCTTCGCGGCCTACAAAGCCCATACGCTCGTTGGTGGTTGCCTTTATGGCAATATCATCAACGGTTATGTTCATAATAGGGGCCAAGGCATGTTTCATATCGGCAATGTGCGGGTTTATTTTAGGCTCTTCTATTACTAAGGTAGAGTCTACATTACCAACAACAAAGCCGCGTTCGCCAATAAGCCTAACGGTTTCGGCCAATAAAATTTTACTGTCAATATTACGGAAGCGCTCGTCGGTATTGGGAAAGTGAAAACCAATATCCTGCAAGCCTGCGGCGCCTAAAAGGGCATCGCAAATGGCGTGTATCAGCGCGTCGGCATCAGAGTGGCCAACAGCGCCTTTGGTGTGGCTAAGCTTAATGCCACCCAGCCAAAGTTCTCTGCCTTCGGCCAGCGGGTGCACATCATAACCCATTCCCACACGTATTTTCATTATTCTTCGGTTTTGTTTTGTGCTTTAAACGAGTCGAAGTCGAAGTGCAGCGTAAAGCGCAAAGTGTTCTCCAGTGGGTGGCGTTGTTGCGTAGCAATCAGGTAAGCAAAATCTAACCCAAATACGCTGTAACGTATGCCTGCGCCAAGGGTAAAGTATTGGCGGTTGCCTTTGGTGCGGGGCTCATGATAGTAGCCTGCGCGCACAGCAAACTGGTTGTCGTACCAATATTCCATACCTACACACCAGTTAATTTCTTTTATCTCTTCGGCAAAACCACCGGGGGCATCGGCAAACGATGTAAACATACCGTTTACAACAGGGCGATTAGGGTCTTTGCCTTTCAAAATTTGGTAGCTGCCATCCGGGTTGGTAATAGGCTGGCCTGTAGAGTCGTCAACCGCATAAATTGGGGGGCTTGGTACCAACAGCTTATTAAAATCTACCAAAAAGGCTAATGAGTTGTAATCGTCTAAGTTAATTTTGAATTGTTGGCCAATGCGCAGGTTAATAGGAATATAATCCCTACGACCTGATTCGGTGTATGATATTTTGGTGCCTATGTTTGAAAACACAATGCCTAACGAGTATTCAGCATCTTTGCCGCTTACTTCCAGTTCATCGTTTCTGTAGTAGGTAGATACGTCTGCCGCAAAAGCCTGCCCGGCTTTGGTTTGCTGTCCATCGTACAAAGCAATGCCACCGGTTAGGTTAGAGTAGATGTAGCGCATAGCGATACCACCACTCCAACGGTCAGAAAATTTACGGGCATAACCAACGTCAAGTGCAAACTCATTGGGTTTAAACTGGCCAATGGTGTTGCCTACCACATCGGTAAACACAATATCGCCCAGCGAAAAATAGCGTAGCGAGGCAGCAATGGTTTGGTTACCTTTTAGTTTTTTATAAAAGCTTAGGTAAGCAAGGTTAATATCGGGTACCAAAGCGCGCAACCATGGGGTATACGACACGGAGAAACCGGCTGTTTTTTTAACAAATGCCATTTTAGATAAGTTCCAGTAAATGGAATTAGCATCGGGTGATAAAGCCCCACCCGCATCGCCCAAAGCGCCAGAGCGTGCATCGGGCGATATCATTAAAAACGGTACAGCCGTAGTAATGGTGTTGATAGATGTTTTAGGGTCGTACTCTTGCCCGTTTAGCTGCCCTGTGTTTATTTGCGCGTTAGCGTTAAATGCCGCAAACAAGCCTAAAACAAGTGTTAGCAGTGTGTAATGGTATATTTTTTTAAACATAGTAATAGTTGGTTGGCACAAATATAGTGCTTAAATGTTAATCTGCCTTTTAACGCCTGTTAGCTTATTTAGTTTCTCCAAACGGTCAATCTTTAGTAATATTGTATGAAAGAAACGAAAAAATGTCAGCATTAGTGTATAGAACGGCAATAACATTAGTATTATTTTGTGTGGGGATGGAAAAAACTTGGGGCCAAACACCCGTTTGCCCTACCTGCCTGCCCAGCGGTATAGAGCTGGTTACCAATGGTAATTTTGAACTGGGTAATACCGGCTTTAGCAGCAGTTACAGCTACCTGCAAGGGCCTGCTACTGTTATGAACGAGGGGTACTATACCGTTATTGCCAACCCCAATGCTATACACAACGGGTTTTCAGCCTGTGCAGACCATACCACCGGCAGCGGCCAGCAAATGGTTATAAACGGGGCCACCCAAACCAACGTTACCCTTTGGTGCCAAACCATTACCGTAAACCCCAATACCGATTATTTATTTTCAACATGGGTGCAATCTGTTTCGCCGGGCAACCCGGCCCAGTTGCAATTTTCTATTAATAACACCAACTTAGGTAGCGTTTTTACTGCCCTTGGTGGTGTTTGCCAATGGGGCCAGTTTTATACCGTGTGGAACTCAGGCAGCAATACAACCGCCAATATTTGCATTGTAAACCAAAATACATCGTTTGGGGGGAATGATTTTTCGCTGGATGATATATCGTTTATAGAGTGTGTGCCTATTATCCCTTTAAATGTTGAGGCTTTCATCAACCAACAAGGCACTTGCTTTGGTAGTGCTGATGGGTTGGCTTCGGCAATTGATATACAAGATTGGAACGGTGTGCCGCCTTATAGCATTGCATGGTCAAACGGCGATACCGGTAACGTGGCCGATAGCCTTGGGGCTGGAACCTATATTATGACCGTAACCGATTCAGTAGGATGTGTAGATACAGCACAGGTTACCATTACCGAAGCGCCTGATTTTACTATCAATTTGGGCAACGATACCACATCGTGCTTTGGCGATTCTATCATCATAAAAAACCAGGCCCTTAACCAACCCGGCAATGTTACCTATGTATGGAGTGTAATAGGGCAGACCGATTATTTAATTACGGTTGATACTTCGGGCACGTATATTCTGGCCGGTTTGCTAGGCCAGTGCATAAAGCGCGATACTATAAATGTTACCATATCGCCCAACTTTACGGTTGATATTGGCCCGCCCGATACTACTGTTTGCTACGGCGGCATTGGCCTTATATTAAACGCAGGCAACCCCGGCGCTACGTATTTATGGAACACCGGCGACACTACCTATTATATAACTGTCGATTCAGCAGGCATATATTGGGTAGGCGTAACGTTTGATAGCCTTTGCACCAAGTACGATACCATACAGGTAGCCGAAACGCTATGTACCAGCATTGTATATGTGCCCAACGTATTTACGCCCGACGATAATGGGGTGAACGACTTTTTCTTTCCTTTAGTTAGTGGCGTGGTACAAAGCCTAACCATGCGCATTTTTAACCGCTGGGGCAAAGAGGTGTATGCGTCTGACGACCTTAACCTGAAATGGGATGGAAAGATAAACGGCACCAAAGCTAAAGACAGTGTTTACTTTTGGATATTGGATTATATAGATGATAAAGGCACTAGCAAAAACCTTACAGGCACAGTAACGTTGCTGGGGAGTAATTAGGCATAACCCCTCACCCCGGCCCCCTCCTCTTAAAGGGAGAAGTCACGAAGCCTTGGGACTAGTATAAGGGTAATTGCAAGAATAAAAACAAATGGTCAAACCAATAGAACACTACTACCATGGCACCAAGGCCGACCTTAAGCAAGGCGACTTAATAGCGCCGGGCTTTAACTCTAACTACGGGCAACGCAAAACAGCAAAATACATTTACCTGACTGCTACTTTAGATGCTGCTATTTGGGGCGCTGAACTTGCCGTGGGCAAAGGCCGCGAACGCATTTATATAGTGGAGCCAACAGGCGCAATAGAGGACGACCCCAACCTAACCGATAAAAAATTTCCGGGCAACCCAACAAAGTCGTACCGGTCGCAACATGCATTTAAGGTGGTGGGCGAGGTTACAGAATGGCAAAGCCACAGCCCCGAGCAACTAAAAGCAATGAAGGACAACTTGGAACGCCTTAAGCAACAAGGAATTGAAGCTATTGAGGATTAATATGTACTTTTGGCAATAAATTTGCTGGCTGCACTCCAACAGTCAAACCGGGGAACCTGAAAACCGTTTTAGAGTAAGGAAAAAACAAAATGTATTTATGAAAAAAATTATTCTAAGTTTAGTAATCCTTTTTGTTACCGTGTCGTTATACGCACAAACGTATGAGTACAAAGTGGTAACTGTTGTTGAATCTATTGTACCAATGGGCTTGGGCCGTTCTCGTATCATCGAAAACAAAAACCCACTTGATGTTACCAAATTTACTACCTCGCGTACCGATGGTAAAGACTCTAAACAAGATGATATTGACCGTTCAGACCTTAAAGTTGACAGCTTTGACGAGACTAAATTGCTTAACTTTTTTAGCGGTTTTGGTATCAACTTTCAAAACATTGCCTCTAACGACGCATTGATTACCTCTAAAATTAACCTGTTGATTAGCCAAGGCTGGGATTTAGCTTTTGTAACCAGCGGTGTTGAGAGCAACGCAGGTAAAGATGACGGTGTAGGTATTTTTATTACCCGTTTTATTTTCCGCAAGGCAAAATAAGTAGTTAACACCTTATTATATATAAGCCCCCTTAGGTATTAACCTAAGGGGGCTTTGTTTTTTATCAGTTTTGCAATAGGTTGTTTATAGGGCTTTTGCAACGTTTTTATCTTATAAATTTTTCAACCTCGGGTAAAAACATGATATATATCAGTATCAATAATTAACACTTTTTGTGGGGCGGAAAGCAAAATTGACTTTTTGCGTATAATTACTCAATGGTGTAACATTTCATTTAAAACACATTTTTTCTTCCACCGTCGGTTATTGCACCTATTCTTACAAAAACATACTACTTAAAAAATGTAAGTAGTAGTACGGACAGGTATTGATTTTAGTGGGTTGCAGGTATTATTCATATAAAACAAGCGTAAAAACTTACATGTGTAGTGATGCGGCTAAAAATACTTTTGCACCCCACAAAACCGCCCTAGGTTAGAGCTATAACGTTCTTCCATTACACATTTATGAATCAGGATCTTACAAAGACAGCAACTAAGACCAAAAACACAATACGCACAATATCAGTACCTACTACCGCCTTTAAAAATACAAGAATGAAAACCTACTCCATTAGAACTTTTCTTGTTGCACTACTACTAGCAATAGTATACAACGCGCAAGCTACAACATACTACACACGCGGTGCGGGTGGCAATTGGGGAACCCCGGCCACCTGGTCCACCGTGGGCTGTAACGGGGCTGCATCCGCTACCATACCGGGTATTAATGATGATGTAATAATTTGCAACAGTAATGGAGCAAGTACGGTATCGGTTACGGTAAACGGCAACTATTCTTGCAACAACCTAACTATTGGTACCGGCGCAGCCAGTGCTACGGTTACCACATCAAACGCTGCATACATACTTACCATAGGCGGCACACTTAGCTTTAACACCGGCAATGGCGCAGGCACATACACATTAGCGGTAAGTAGCGGCATATGCTCAGTAGCAGGCGCAGTTAGTTGGAACACCGTAAACGGTATTAATAAATTTACCGCAACAACGGGTACATTAACCTTAACGCAAAGCATTAGTATTGTAAACACCAACCAGCAAATAACCTATACAGGTGCAGGCAAATTATATTTTGGTGGTGATTTTAGCGATGCACAAAACAAGCTAACCACCTATAGTGGACAAATGGTATACATTGGCGGCAACTACACCGCTACTACTACCAACGCCGTTTGGAATGCAGGCACTTACGCAATATTTACCGGCACAGGCAAAACCATTACGGCTACCAGCAACATTACGTTTGGTTACGTTACAATAGGGGCAAGCGCAAGTGTAACTTTAGCTAACGACCTTGGCAATGTTATTATAGCAAGGGATTTAAACCTCTTGGCATCGGCAGGGTTTACTGTAAGCAAGGCACTTACGGTGCAGTATAGCGTTATACTGGCAGCATCATCTACCATCACCCTAAATGAAAAACTAACCATAGCCCGCAGTTGGACTAATAACGGGGGCACTTTGGTTGGCGGCAACTATGTGGTAAATTTTACCGGCTATGGCTACACTATTGGTGGCACCAGTGCTACCAGTTTTCCTAATTTGGTAATTGGCTTAGCAGGTTCAGCATTGCGCACAGGGTATACCCAAAATGCCAATATTACGTGTAACACTTTTACATTAGAAACAAATTCGTATGCCAATACGTCAAACTATACTTTGGGTACAAGCAACCCAACATTAACAGTAACCAACGACCTTACTATACGCCAATTATCGTCGGCCAGATCAAACTCCTTATATGTAAACGGTGGTAGTTGCACGGTTAACGGCAACCTTATTTTTGATGGTACGGTAAACACTGCCGCGCAGGTAACGCAGCTTATTGTTACAACAGGGGCTTTTACTTTAAACGGAACTATTACCTGGCTAAACCAAAGCGGCACTGCGCTTACTGCTACCGAAGTTATATCAGCTACAACAGGTAGATTAACTTTTGCAAACTCAGTAGCGTTGCCCAAAGGTTCGGGAACTATAAAGGTAACAGGTGCCGGTACTATTAATTTTAATGGTACAACAGCCCCCTCGTTTGATGTAAACGGAACGGGTGTTGGCACAACCAATGCATCGTTTAGTGCGGCATTGGGTAGTACGGTTAATTTTAAAGCAGGCTTTACCAATGGTGTTTCATTAACGTTTACCGCGGGCAGCTACCAAAACTTTATAGGTACCGGTACTATTACGCCCACAGGCGCCATACGCTTTGGCCATGTTAATATTGGTACAGGCGCAACAGTTACATTGGCCGGAGCAATAGCATTGCAAAACACTTGGGTTGATAATGGCACGTTTGTTCCGGCAACGTATGTGGTAACATTTAATGGTGGTTCTACAACGCCACAAAGCATTACTAAAGCCGGTGGCGAAACATTTTATGGCCTGGCTATGACAACAGCATCAGCAACGCTAACTTTAAATAACGATGTGTTGGTTACCTACTCCTTATCAATGACGGGCCACAACGTAAACCTAAACGGATATACTTTGCAGTTGGGCAATGCAGCAGCATCTACCCTAACGCGCAGCGCGGGTGTTATATCCGGCGGAACGTATAAACGCTATTGGCTGGCATCAACAGCTGTAAGTAGCAGCGCCGGTGGGTTATATGGTTTGTTTCCTATTGGCAGCGGCACCAGCTATAGGCCCATTTCTATTACATCTACCGTAAGCCCAACTACAGGTGGTTATGTAACGGCCATACATAATAATTCAACTACTATAGATGAGACAAGCTATGTAGAAGGCGGGGTAACCATACAACGCGTATCTGACCAAAACTCGGTTTTGACAACATCGGGAGTGGTGGGTGGTACCTATTCTATTAACGTTGCATTTGGTGGTTTTAATAGCGCCGGTGTTATTGGCGATTTACGTTTAGAGATTTATAACGGAGGCTCCTATGGTGCTGTTGGCACACATACAACAACAGAAGGTACACCTACTGCCCCTACTGTAAAACGCACAGGGTTAACACTGGCGCAGCTATCAAACACCTTTATTACAGGTACTAAAGCTAAACTTGCTACCCCTATTGTAGCATATTATTATTCGCGGGGGGCAACCGGCAACTGGAGCAGTACCACGGCATGGTCTACCACCAGTGGTGGGGCAGGGGCAAGCTGCTCTTGCACACCACCTGCGGCCAGCTATGTTATGATATGTGCAAACCAAACTATTACCTTGGATGCCACTGCCAGCGTTGAGTTTATTAGTATTGAAAACGGCGCCACTTTAGACGGCACCAACAACCTAACCGTAAATAGGGAAATATACTTAAACGGCACAGGCAAAATTGCGCCCACTGCCGGTACATGGGCCCTGGCCGATGTTTTTATTACGGGCAGCAGCGCATCAACCAGTAGCGCTGCAACAACTATTACAGGCAACGTAAGCATACCCGCAGCAGCATCATTAACCATGAGTGCGGCGCTGACTTTAAATGCAAATTTAAATGTAGATGGGGTACTGGATGTTGGTTCAAGCACAACTACCTTAAACGGGTCGTCAGGAAAAACAATAAGCGGCAGCGGTACCATTAACGGCAGCGGCACACTTAGCATTACTACATCAGATAAAACCATTAACGCCGGAAGCAATTTAACCATCGCGCCAACCATTAGCATGGCTAATAATATGGGCATAACCAACAACGGTACTGTTACAGTAACCGGCAATATTACGGGCAGCAACAATGCCTCGTCGTGGGTAAATGCCGCGGGCGCTACCTTAAACACCGCAGGCACTATACTTAGCATCGGTACGTTAACAGCATCAACATCGCCAAACACGGTTAACTATAACAGCGCAGGGGCGCAAAATATAAAAGCTACTACTTACGATAATTTGAAGTGTTCAAATGCGGGTACAAAATCAGTAATTGCAAACTTTGCAGTAAATGATATGCTTACTATAAGCGATGCTGCTATTGTTGATGAAAGTACTTATACAATATCCGGCGCAGCCGATTTAACTATGAGCGGCACAGCCGAACTTAAACTGCAACGCACCGGCAACAGTACCTACCCCGAATTAACGGGCACTTATACTTTAACCGGAGGAACGGTTACCATAAGCCAAACCAGCAGCAACACCGCTACTTTGCAGGCGGCCGATTATTATAACTTAAAGTTGAATGGCTCGCGCCCTTATGATATGGGCGATGTTAATACCATTAACCGCGATTTGAATGTAGAAACATCGGCTACTTTAACCAATGCAACCAACCTAACCGTAGCGGGCACACTTAGCTATACAGGCAGCGGAACAACAGTTTTAACGGGAGATATACACGCAGGTGGCATAATTATTACCAACGGCACCGTAAACGATGGCGGCAACGATATTACCATAACAGGCGGCGGCAGTTGGAACAAAACCGGAGGCACTTTTGTAAGTACCGGCAACGTTATTTTTGCAGGCGATGCTATGCAAAGTATAGAAGGAAGCTCATCAACCACTTTTAACAATTTGATAATAAATAATACCAGCAGTAGCGGTGTTATGCTAAACCAACCTATTGCAGTTGCAGGCTTTTTAGATTTGCAGGACGGGTATATATTTTCTTCATCAACCAATACGCTAACTATTAATGATGGGGCTACTACTTCAACAGGTTCGGCAGGTAGTTTTGTTGATGGGCCTATGACAAAAATTGGCAACGATGCCTTTATTTTTCCTATTGGTGATAATGGCAGTATGGGCCGTGCGGCTATTAATGCCCCTATCTCGTCAGCTACCCATTTTACTGCTGAATACAGGCTGGGTGGCTACGGTAATTATAACGATTTAACCCCGCCATTAATGAAGGTAAGCAGCCTTGAGCATTGGCTTTTGGAACGCACAAATAGCAGCGATGCTGTGGGCATTACCCTATATTGGAGCAACGCCGCAGGCAGTGGCATTAACGATTGTAACGACTTACGCATTGCCCACTGGAATGGTTCAACATGGTTTAAAGAACCTGCTACAACAGGAGGTTCGTGCAGCGGATCGGGCTATATAACTACCGTTTCGGGCTTGTCATCATTCAGCCCTTTTAGCTTTGGGTCAGAGCGTGAGCAAATGGCCAATAACCCTTTACCTATTGAGCTTATTAGCTTTAGTGCCGATGAAAATGATGATAAGGTAGATTTGCGTTGGGCCACTGCCAGCGAGGTTAACAACGATTATTTTACCATAGAAAAATCGCAAGACGGGGTGAATTTTGTTGAAGTGTTGACCAGAGACGGAGCAGGCAATGCTAACACCCTGCTTAGCTACAAAGCAGTTGATGAAAACCCTTATAACGGCTACTCATACTACCGCCTAAAACAAACCGATTTTAATGGCGATTTTAGCTATTCAAATGTAGTATCGGTTAATTTTAAATTGAAGGATGCTACCAATATTATTCTATACCCAAACCCGCTAACCAATGGTAATGTAAGGCTAAAGCTGCCCGAAGAATTGCAAAGCGGCACTCTTAAAGTTGAGGTGTATGATATAGGTGGCAAGGTTTTATTTAGTAAGACAATTGATGTGGTTGAGGTGCAGGCCAATGGCTATTACGAAATTGATTACCGTTTTACCAACGGGGTTTATTTTGTAAGCCTTAACACAGGCAATTTTGAAGATAAAAAACGGTTGGTTGTTTTGAATTGACACAGTAAGTTGGTAAAAAAAATCCCCCGCAAATTTGCGGGGGATTTTTTGTGTTAAAAAGAAACGACATTTATACTAGTATTGTTAAATACGGTATACTGCCCGCTATTATTCCAGCGTAACGTTTTTCCAGTTGTAGTTGTCGGTTTTTATCTTCCATATAAAACCATCAATAACGTAGTGCGTAAACTGTGGCACGGCTAGTAGCGGCACAATAAAGTTTAGCAGGCGGTTATTTTCTATATGTGGCAAAAAGCTAAAAAAGCTGAATAACGTTTTATGCTCTGCCCAAACCAATCCATCCCAAAGGCCTTCTTCTACAAAGGCCAGCAGTAGCAATATGCCAATAAATACCGGCAGTGCGGCTAAGCTAAACAACTTGCCAAAGCTTATTTTTTTAGGTTGGATGGTTTCTTTTACTGCATATTTTTTTCTACCATAAAACCAAACCAGTGCCATGTATGGTATGCCATGTGATAGTACGTTTAAGGCAGTAAAAGCCAAATCGCCATTGTAGTATACAATACCAAAATACCACGATAAATACGTGCCTGCTATTAAAGCGTTTTTTGGCAGGTTAAACAGCTTATTCTTAATACTGAAGTAAATTTCTTTGCCAATATATGTTGCCAAAATTAGTAGGTAAATGGCGGTTAAATAGTTAACCAACCAAGGGGCATCAAAATATAAAAAGTCACCATCTACAAACCAATCAAAATCTTTTTCGGGGTGCAAGTGCCAATATAAAATAGGGTAGAGGGTAGCTGAATAAATGGCAATACTGTCAATAGTTCGAGATAGTTTATTGTACACCTCTTTACGGGAATAAATTCGCATAAAGCCATACTGCTGCCGTATAAAATGAAACACCGCTACGTATGCCAGCATACGCCAAAAAACCATTGGCCCCAGGCTATATAATAATACCCCTAAAATGTATACAATAAATGGTATGTTAATTAGCAATGCTTTGTGTTTCTGCAAGGCTTCAGGGTCAAAATAGGTGCGGTAAATAGAGCTGTACACATGGGCTACATCGATAGCAAGTACCAAAAACACCCACATCATGGGTGATACATCGCCACTAATAATATGGTGCGGCAACAGGGTTATTACCAGCAGCGTTAGCAAGGGCGGCGCCAATACAAACAACCCATCGGCTACAGCAGAATATATCCACGCCTGCTTTTTCATACCATTGATTTTAAAAGCTTTTCAGCCGCGCGGCGGCCTTGGTAAAAGGCTTCTTCAAACACAGGTAAGCCTAAATCGCTGTGGGCAAAAAACAGTTTATTGTCCATGGGCTGCTGCGCTTTTTTACGCTCTTTGTCAGCCAAAAAACCTACCGTAGGGCGCGCCATGGCATGGCCCCAAAGCCATACATCAATGTTTTCTATTTCGCTTTCAATGGTAGGGTGTGCGCGTTGCAGGTCGGTAATAATTTGTTGCTGCCAATCGCCAATGGTTTTGGTATACGCTTCGTTGCGCATAACCGCAGGTTCTTTACCCGACAGTGGCATATAATACGTTAACACCGTTTGCTTACGTAGCGTTTTAGTATGTTGGTGGCACGAGTTGATATAACCCAATCCGGCGCTGTTATACAGCACATTATCCCAACTCAACGGCTGGCTTTCAGTACGCTCTGTAGGGGCGTTTTTCAGCGTTAAATTAGCCACCATCCAAGGGGCGTAGGTAAAGGCGGCATAGTCAACATCGCGTGCAATAGTACTTAGCAACCGCTTGTTTACAAACTGCGGCGTAGCCATTATAATGCGCTTGGTGGTTATGCAGGCGGTAACATCCGTACCGGCTTTGTTATAGTATACTTTGTAGCTTCCATCTTCAGCCTTTTCAACCTTATATGCTAAGGCATTGGGTTGAATGTATGGCTTAATATGCTGTTGCAGTTTGCGGGCTAAAAAAGCGTTGCCTTCGGGCCAGGTTAGCACGTCGCCATTCTCGGCATTATGCGCTTTGCCGCGCCTGCCTGCAAAATAGTGTATGCCTGCAAAGGCCGATGTTTGGCTGCTTTCAGTGCCATAGTCATCGCGGCAGCAGTAGTTTACATACCAATGCAATTTCTCCGAACCAAAGCCATTTATACGCAAAAACTCTTCAAAGCTATAGCCGTCGTACTCGTATACTTCAGGGGTGTAGTCAGAGTCGTCAAGCGGCAAGGCAAACAGCGGTTTGTTGTTAAAACCCACACCGTTTTTATAGCCTTCCATCAGGGCATGGAAGCGCTTAAATTCTTCGTTATCCTGTTTACTATTTCCCAACTGCGGAATAAGCCCATTTTGCCATATGCCGTTGATGAATAAACGCTCTTCGGGTGCATGGCATAAATACAATTCATTGTAAACGGGCAGGCCATTTTCAAAGCCTGTAATGCAACCGGCCTCCTGCAAAAAATCAATAATTTCCTTATGTTCTAAACTGGGAATGGGCAGGTAATGCGCACCCCACGGGTAAGCGCTTATTTCGTTTTGCCCTGCGCGCGAATTGCCCCAACGGCTGTAGGAGTCCTCTGATGCGGTCGCGACCTGTCTGGCGGCTGCGATTTTTCCTACAGCCCGACCCATCCAGCTCCGACGGCTTCCGGGCCGTGCGATGTATTTGATGCAGGGT
>JANOCJ010000412.1:0-3012 GCA_031412115.1 Flavobacteriales bacterium | reverse complement strand
GGGGTTTCCTACCAACAATGCAAAAGCGGGAACATCTTTAGTTACCACAGCTCCTGCGCCAATAAAGGCAAACTCGCCAATATCGTGCCCGCAAACAATGGTAGCATTAGCACCAATAGAAGCCCCTTTGCCCACATGGGTTTTAGCGTATTGGTCGCGGCGGTTAACGGCGCTGCGCGGGTTGGTAACGTTGGTAAACACCATCGATGGGCCAAGGAACACATCATCGGCACAAATAACACCCGTGTAAATAGACACGTTGTTTTGCACCTTAACGTTGTTGCCCAGTACCACACCGGGAGATATTACCACATTTTGGCCCAGGTTGCAGCCTTCGCCAATAGTGCAATTGGACATTACATGGCTAAAGTGCCATATTTTAGTGCCACTGCCTATGGTGCAGCCTTCGTCTATAACGGCGGTGGGGTGAGCAAAAAACTGTTGTGCGCTTTCCATTTGGGTGGCAAAAGTATAAAAAAAATAGGCGGTTGCCTAATAGTGATGCGGTTAGGGGAAGGAGTTTATGTTTATTTAAAATGCAGTATATTTGTATTGGTATGAAACAAGTAACATTAAATATAAAAGACGACAAGTATAACTTCTTTTTGGAGTTGGTGAAAAACCTTGATTTTGTAGCCTCTGTAGAAACAGAAACCCGCAGCAAAAAGGAAGTTTTGAAGGGATTGGAAGATGCTGTAAAAGAAGTGAAAGAGATTAAAAAAGGCCGTAAAAAAAGTGTTCCCCTTAGCGACTTTTTGAATGAGCTATAAAATTGAAACCATTGCCAATTTTAGGAAAGAGGCTAAAGGGCTTATCAAAAAATATCCTTCATTAAAAAATGAATTGGCAGAACTTGGCAACAGCCTAAGCAATGAGCCACATCAAGGTGTTTCTTTAGGTAGTAACTGCTACAAAATACGATTAGCCATTGCGTCTAAGGGGAAAGGAAAGAGTGGCGGCGCAAGGATTATAACCTATGTCTATATTTCAGCAAAAACTGTTTATCTTCTTTCTCTTTACGACAAGTCGGAAAAAGAAACAATTAGCGATAAAGAATTGAAGGATTTAATTAACGAGATATAATTATCTTCTCCCTCTTAACCACCTTGCCATCAGCCGTAACGGTAGAGATATACAACCCATTGGCATAGCCCGAAACATCAAAGCTTTGCTGGTTTGCGGTTAGTTTTTGTTGGAATAATTTCCGGCCTGAAATATCGAATAACGCTACCTGCGCATTTTGCAGTTTGCCGGTGGAGATGGTTAGGGTGTTGCTGGCGGGGTTGGGGAAAAGGGCGATTTGTTGGGCGGGGTACTCATTAACGCCGGTAAGAGAGTCGCACTCAACCAACGAAAAATTATCTATTAAAACATAGGCCCCGCCGGAGTTGCTTTGATGAATAACATTGGTGTTGGCGTTGGTTTTAAAATTGCCCACATACATGTATTTTTCGCTGCCATTAGCATAAAAATTACCTGTTACGGCTTTCCATAAAACGGTATCTAAATAATTGGCCGTGTCGTTTTCTATTTGAGGGGTAAATGGCAATATGCCTATTCCGTTTTGAAAAATACTGTCTGCTGAAAAATAAACCCCCAGTGTGCTAATTGTTGATGGGCTGTTATCTGCCCCGCTGGCATAAAATGTAAGGCAATAGCGCATGTCTTTTTTTAATGGCTGCTTTAGTTTTATGGCTATATACTCCCTAATGCTATCCATAATAGGGTCGCAAAGGTAAATGGCGCCATACGCGTTTCCCTCTTTAGGGTATTGAAAACCCCAGTCGCTTTGAGGTACGCTACGCGCCCCAAGACCCGAGGCGCAAACAGTAAACTGGTCGGGTGTGCCGTCGGTAGGCGAAAACCAGTTTAACAATGTATAGCCCATAACCCCAACGGGGCAAGTGTCCATTAATTCAAATGATGGATTGGGGATGATATTAATCTGCGCCCTGCTATTTAGCACAACTACAGAAAACAACAAGTATGTAAGTATAAGGCGCATAGGGTAAAGGTAGGTTTTTTTCATTAATATACCCCCTCCCGGCTTCGCCGTGCTCCCCCTACATTAGGGGGAGAGTTAAATCCCTCCCTCCCGCCGTGGGCGGGAGTACTACCTTTACAAGGGAGGGCTTTAAAATCATGCAATCCGTAAATCCTTTAATCAAGGTTCAGACAATTTACCGCCTCAAATCTATCTCAAAACTTTGGTATGCCCTTTCTTCTACAGGCACATCAATCACCTCAACCCTTTCAACGTTGGCGGCAGACGGGCCTTGGTGGCACCAGCCAATAAATTCGCTTAGTTTCAGCTCTTCGCCTTGGGCAATAATAAATACCTCGTTGCCGGTGGGTAGGTTTTTAACCGTGCCTACAATGCCCAGTTTGCGGGCTTCGGTTTTGGTGCTTTCCCTAAAGAAAACGCCCTGCACCTTGCCGGTAACTGTTATTTCAATTTGCTTTATCAAACTGGCGGTGTTCTGTTTTATACAACTCGTCTTGCGGCAAACTGCGGAAATAATCAAACGTAATTTTTAAGCCCTCTGCCCTATTTACTTTAGGTTCCCAGCCCAGCAATGCGCGGGCTTTGGTAATATCGGGCTGGCGTTGTTTGGGGTCGTCAACAGGCAAATCTTTGTACGAAATTTTTACTGACGAGCCGGTTAATTTCAATATCTCTTCGGCAAATTCTTTAATGGTAATTTCCTGCGGATTGCCAATGTTTACGGGCTGTACCTCGTCACTCATCAGCAGGCGGTAAATGCCTTCTACCAAATCGTCAACATAGCAAAATGAGCGTGTTTGCGAGCCATCGCCAAAAATAGTCAGGTCTTCGCCACGCAACGCTTGCCCAATAAAGGCGGGCAATACACGGCCATCATTCAGGCGCATGCGCGGGCCATAGGTATTAAATATGCGGATGATGCGGGTTTCTACCCCATGGTAAGTATGGTATGCCATGGTAATGGCTTCCATAAAACGCTTAGCTTCGTCGTACACGCCGCGCGGGCC
>JANOCJ010000411.1:0-9035 GCA_031412115.1 Flavobacteriales bacterium | reverse complement strand
TTTACCAGGGTAAAGTTATGCTGGTGGGTACCATCAACTTCTTTATCAGCTAAATAACCCGGTACACATAGTATGGTCCACTCAGGGTCAAAGCTTAAAATCTCTTCATTGGTAGGGCGCAAAAACAGGTTGTTGGCAAACAGGTTGCTCCATGGCAACTCTGTAACCACACGTATGTTTAAGCGAAATTCAGGGTCGGCGCAAGCGTAGGCATCGCGCACAAACACTTCTTTGCCACCTAAATAGGCGCAAACACGGTTATATAAACGGTCGTATTTTTCAGGTTCAAACGGATGGTTCACATCACCCCACCAAATGGTGTCTTTGGTTTTGTCGTCCATCACTACAAATTTGTCTTTAGGCGACCGGCCTTTAAACTCCAATGTGTCAACCACCAACGCCCCACTATCGGCCAGCAGGCCTTCGCCGCTAAGCAGTGTTTCTTCTATAAGTTCGGTTGGGGTTAGGTTCCAGTAAGCAGCCGCTACATTTTTCAGGCCTAAATCAGCTATAGTAGCTTTTTCAGCCTTTATTCCAATTTCGTTCATGAGATAATCTGTAAAAAGGACGACAAAGGTACAATAAAATAAAAAACTGAAAAAATTTATGTTTTTGATAGGGCATATCTTAGCTAACACCCAGCAGTTTTAGTTAATAACTTACAGAACACTATTTACCTTCTATCCGTTAAATTTACGCCCCACAACATACCTAGGGGCTAAGACAATGCTGAGAACCACCATTATTATTTTTCTGCTATCGCTATTTGCCACTGCTAAAGCACAGCAAACCCGCGTTTTTTCTGAAGACCAAGTTAAGTTTCCGGCAGAACTGTATGACTTTTTTGCCGAAACCGATAAAAAGGAGGCCAAGGAACTGCGGGAGCAGTTTGACCCCGTTTGGCTGGGAAGCTATTTTGAAGAAACCGACCGTAAATGGATATATGGCTTGGCTAATGCTATGATTAAAAAGCGCTTAACGGCTTTTCCGGCATTTAAAAATTTGGTTGTGGCATTAATGGGCTTTGCCAATAAAAACCAACCGCATGATAGTTTTAATGGGTGGAAAAACACTATTGACAAGCTTTTAGCCAACAAAAAGGTATCAACTGCCCAGTTTGGCGATTTTTTGGAACTTACAGGCAATTTGCTCAATACCAACACAATATATAGCGAGGGAGCCGTTAAATGGTATTCTAGCACCGGCAACTTTACTTTTCAGTACGATAGTGTGCCCAAGGTAATTTTTAGCAGTACCAATCTAATAGGCAAATCGAAAGATGATAGCACGGTAATATTTGGCACATCGGGTACTTTTTACCCGCTTAAATATAAATGGGAAGGCAAAAATGGCCAGGTAACCTGGGAACGGGCCGGTATTAAAAAGGAAGAGGCTTATGCCGAATTGAAGACCTACAACTTTGTAGTAAAGAGCGCTAAGTTTAACGCTGACTCTGTAACAATGTATTACAAAAAGTATTTTGACAAGCCCATTTTAGGCTCGTTGGAAGAAAGGGTAATTGCCGACGTATCGGAAGACAGGGCATCGTTCCCCAAATTCAAATCGTATAAAAGCGAGTTTGAGATAAAAAACATTGCGCCTGATGTTAACTACTTGGGTGGTATTACCATATCGGGTGCAAAACTACTGGGTTCGGGTGCCGGCGACCAAATGGCACAGTTTACTTTTGTGCGCGACAAAAAGAAATTCTTGGTGGTGAGGGCTAAAACCCTTTCTATTAAAGAAGACCGATTTGACGCCAAAGTAGCATCGGTAACATTTTATTTTGATACCGACTCTATTTACCACCCCGGGGTAAACTTTAAATATTTAGTTAAAACCCGCGAACTGGCCCTAGTGCGCGAGCGCGAGGCATCAGGGTTTAGCCCTTACTTTAATACCTTCCATAAGTTGGATATGTATTTTGAGGCTTTGTATTGGAAAACCGACGAGCCGATAATTGAATTGCGCCCATTAAAAGGCACCAATGAAGGTGATGCCAACTTTGAGTCGGCTAACTTTTACGAGCAAAAGCGTTTCTCTGATATACAGGGCATGGACCCTCAAAACCCGCTTATCATAATCCGTAATTTTATTGTGCAGCGCAATAACAACGAGAAAAGCTTTCAAGCGGGAGCTTTGGCCCAATATTGGAAAATGGACGCTACGCAGGTACGCCAAATGTTGATGCGCCTGGCCAATATGGGCTTTTTGCTGTATGATATTGAAGCCGAAAAAGCGACTGTAAAAGATAAGTTGCAAGAGTACATCAACGCTAAAAATGGTAAAACCGATTACGACGTATTGCAGTTTTTCTCAGTATCGAAAAATTCTAACAACGCCACCATTAACCTGTTGAACTATGACCTAAAAATAATGGGCGTTGAACGGATATTCCTGTCCGATTCGCAACGGGTGGTTATCTTCCCCAAAGACAAAGAGGTAATTGTAAAACGTAACCGCGACTTTAACTTTTCCGGTATAATTGTGGCCGGTAATTTTGAGCTTTATGGTAAAGAGTTTGACTTTAACTACGATAAATTTAAGTTGAACCTGCCTAATATTGACTCAACCAAAATACGCGTAGCTGTTGGCGAGAAGGATGAATACGGCAACCAAAAAACAGTGCGCTTAAAATCGCAAATTGAAAATATTAATGGGGAGCTATTGATTGACCAAGCCTATAATAAGTCGGGCCTAAAACCATTCTCCCAATATCCAATATTTAAAAGCAACAAAAACTCTTTTGTTTACTACGATCGCAAATACATTGAAAAAGGTGTATACAAACGTGACAATTTCTACTTTAAGTTAGACCCTTTTACGCTCGATTCACTGGATAACTTTGACCCTAAAGCACTGGAGCTGGATGGTACTTTTGCATCGGGCGGCGTATTTGCCGACATGCGCGAGAAACTGAAAGTACAACCCGATTTATCACTTGGTTTTACCCGTATGACGGGACCTTCAGGCATGTCCGTTTATGAAGGCAAAGCACAGTTTTTAGACACCCTTACACTGTCTAACGGCGGCTTAAAAGGCTTGGGCCGATTGGTGTACCTATCATCAACAGCAGAGTCTAGCGATTTTATGTTCTATCCCGATTCGATGAACGCACATGCGCGGAAGTATGACATGCTCAAGTCGGTGAAAGAAGGTGCCGAGTTTCCTGATATTAAAGCGCAGGATGTATACATCCATTGGAATACTAAAAAGGAGAACTCTTTCTATGTATCAAACACTACCAAACCGCTGCTGTTGTATAATGAAGAATCGAAGCTGAAAGGCCAAATACAGGTGGGTAAAGCGGGTGTTAAAGGCAAAGGTTCTATGGATCTTGCATCGGCCCAGTTAGACTCGAAAGAATTTAAGTTTAAAAAAGATGACTTTAAGTCCGATTCGCTCGACTTCAAGCTGTCCAGTATGAAGGATGGCGCAACCAATTCGGATGATAAAGAGGTGGCATTCTCTACCGCTAACGTAAAGGCCGATGTGAGTATGAACAGCCGCGAGGGTAAGTTTAAATCAAACTCAAAAGATTCGTATGTAGATTTCCCCATTAACCATTATGTGTGTTATATGGACGAGATGCGCTGGAATATGGACAAGGATGAGGTTGACCTGAATAGTACCATTAAAAATGTGGACCTGTTGGGTGCTAAATTCGTTTCTACCGACCCGGCGCAAGATTCGCTGACCTTTATTGCCGCCCAAGCTAAATTTAACCTGAAAGAGAAAACAATTAACTGTAGCAAGGTGCCGTATATAGATGTGGCCGATGCCCGC
Source organism: Flavobacteriales bacterium (assembly GCA_031412115.1). GTDB lineage: Bacteria > Bacteroidota > Bacteroidia > CAMBQF01 > CAMBQF01 > CAMBQF01. Next base: position 5,249 of record JANOCJ010000411.1, on the reverse strand, counting down.
GTATACCCAAACAACGGTGCAGTGCGAATATTAAAAAGCGGTATGATTGAAGATTTGACCGAAGCAAAAGTAGAGGCCAACCGCGACTCTAAATACTACTTCATCTATAATTCGGGCATTAAAATTTACAGCCGCAAAGCCTATACGGGCACAGGTATGGTTGATTATATTGACCAGTCGGGCAAAAAACAACCAATTACCCTTACCAGCATTGGGGTTGAGGCGTCAACACTGGTTACTAAAGCTTATGGCGAAATTCCGGAAACAGCTAATTTTACACTAAGCCCTGCGTTTGATTATAAGGGTGCGGTAAACTTTGCAGCCAACAATCCTAATATGGTGTTTACCGGTGGCGCGCGTATGAAACATACCTGCGATAAATTGGATAGGTACTGGTTGAAATTCTCATCCTCTATCGACCCTAAAGATGTATATATTCCGGTTGATTCAATGCCAATGTCGTTAGATGGTGATAAGCTATCTACCGGCCTTATTTTGGTTAAAGATTCAACCCACGTGTATCCGGCTATCTTATCTAAAAAATTCCGCAGTGGCGATATTGATATTATCTCAGCACAAGGCTTTGTAACCTATGATAATGCCAGCGGACAATACCAAATAGGCTCTAAAGAAAAGCTGGCCAATAGTAATATTCCGGGCCAATATATTACGCTGAGTAACAAAAGCTGCGAAGTGTTTGGCGAAGGTGAAATGAATTTCGGTACCGACTATGGCCGTGTAACCATGCAGGTTGTTGGCGATGTTACCAATAGTGTAGCCACCGAAAAAACCGAGTTTGACGTAGTAGTTACGCTTGACTTTTATTTGCCACCCGATGCATTGAAACAGCTTAATACCATAATACCAACTTATGGCACGCTGCCTCCAGCTTCGCAAAACACCGAGAAGTTTAAAAAAGCGCTACCCTATTTGGTTAAAGACCGTAAAGATGCCGAACGTGCATCGGGTGATATAACATCGGGCGGGGCTATACGCAAAACCCCTGACGAATTTAAAAAGATGTTTGTTTTTAGCGACTTGAAAATGGAGTGGAACAGCACCTCTCGTTCGTATGTTTCTAAAGGCCCACTTAGCATTGCTTATATTGGTGGAGAGACTGTAAACAAGCAGTTTAAAGGCTATGTTGAGTTTGTGAAAAAACGCGGCGGCGATGTATTTAATATCTATATAGAATTGGATGGCGCTAACTGGTATTACTTCTACTACGCTATGGGCGAATTGCAGGTGCTGTCTGGCAATTCAGCCTTTAATGAAGCTGTTAAAGCAGTTGACCCTGAGAAACGTAGTTTAGATACTAAAAATGGCGAAAAACCATACCGGTTTAACTTGGGTACCGACCGTAAAAAGAAAGATTTTGTAAACCGTATGCAGGGCTTAGAATAAGGGTGAGTAGCATAGGAACTAATATAGCAGAAGCAGCCGGTATTTTAAGCAACGGCGGCATTGTAGGCATACCAACAGAAACTGTGTATGGCTTGGCTGCTAATGCATTTAATGCTGACGCCGTGGTGAAGATTTTTGAGGCGAAGAAACGCCCGTTTTTCGACCCGCTGATTGTGCATACCAATAGCATTGATCGCGTTGCTGAATTTGTTGATGAAGTGCCTGAATTGGCCTATGCTTTATACCAAAAATTTGCCCCGGGCCCGCTTACTATTTTGCTAAAAAAAAATGCAGCTATAATACCGGATATTGTTACAGCCGGGCTTGATACGGTTGCGGTACGTATCCCAAACCATTCGCTTACGCTAGAGTTGTTAAGCCAACTTCCTTTCCCGTTAGCAGCACCTAGCGCCAACCCGTTTGGCTATGTTAGCCCTACAACGGCGCAGCATGTAAATGAGCAGTTAGGAACTGAGGTGCCTTATATTTTAGATGGCGGCCCTTGCGAAGTAGGTTTAGAATCAACCATAATAAGTATTGAAGGCGATAAGATAATTATACACCGTTTGGGTGGCATTACCATTGATGATTTAAAGGCTTTTTCTGCTAATGTAGTAATGCAAATTAATGCCTCATCTAACCCCGTTGCGCCGGGTACTTTAGAAAGCCATTATGCGCCTAACAAAAAAGTATTTTTTGAAGATAATTATCCTGAAGATACAGCACTTGTAAATGTAGGCTATATAGGCTTTGATAAACCGCATAGCGGGGTTAAAGCGGAGAACCAAATGCTGCTATCGCCAACAGGTAGTTTAGCAGAGGCTGCACACAATTTGTTTGCCGCTTTGCGTGGTATGGATAAGCTTGGTATAGACACCATTTTGGTAGCCCGTTTTCCGCAACAAGGGCTTGGGCTTGCTATTAACGATAGGCTTACCCGCGCAGTAGCCATCAAATAAAAACTGCATTCTATTATAATTAGTTACCTGCTTATATACCTACAACAGCTTAGGTATTAGCATTTGGCATTGCATTTGCTTTTCAATATTTAAACCACACAAAAAAATTAACTAATGATGTAAAACAAGTACCTAACAAATAAACTATAATAGCTTTATGAAAAGGGTTCTTATTATCATGCTGACTGTAATGGCCACTTTAGTTGCAACCAATGCAATGGCACAAAGCAGCCGCGTAGTTCCAAAAGACAGCCGCTCTAAGTTCCATATTGGGGCAAAGGTTGGCTTAAATATTTCAAATGTGTATGATGTGGATGCACGCAACTTTAACACAGCCCAAAAAAGTGGCTTTATGTTTGGTGGTTTTATGGCTATTCCCATTACTCGTGGGTTAGGTATCCAGCCCGAGGTTTTAGTATCGCAAAAAGGCACTAAAGCCACCGGCGATATTGATGGTGTTACCTACTCATTAAAACGCACCACCAAAACATTGGATATTCCACTACTATTGCAGCTAAAACCTTTTAAAATGATCAGCATTGTTGCGGGGCCGCAGTTTTCTTATTTACTGTCGCAAAAGGATGTGTATGACGATAGGGACAATACAACCGTTGAGCAACAATTTAAAAACCAAGATTACCGTAAAGCTAATATTGGCGTAGTTGGCGGTATTGATATTCATCTGCTGGGCTTATTAATATCGGGCCGCGTGGGTGCCGATTTACAGAGAAACACCACTAATAATACCCTTGCACCCAGCTATAAAAATATGTGGGGGCAGGTAGGTGTTGGCTTGCGCTTCTAAATCATAATTGCATAATAAGTAGTGTTAGGAACCAGCCGGGGTTGTTGCCAAAAGCAGCAGCCCCGGTTGCGTTTATGGCCGCGTTTTACAATTTAAAGCGGAATAAAATGCCTTTGCCGAACAACCTGTTATTTTATTGTGTTCTCACAATAGATTAACCAAAGCACATTGTTATGAAAAAGTCATTCGCTATTTTAATACTACTTGCAGTTATAGCCATTAAGGCTAACGCCCAAGATGATAGCCGCTCAAAATTACATGTAGGCTTTAAAGCCGGTATGAATATAGCCAACGTATATGGTTCGGTTGGCGAAAATTTTAAATCATCAAACCGTTTAGGCTTTATGGGTGGCGGCTTTGTAAGCATACCGTTTGGTGCGTGGATTGGTATACAGCCGGAGGTATTATTCTCGCAAAAAGGCACTAAAGCCGATGGCAGTTTTGAAGGCAATACCTATACTTTAAAACGGACTACTAATACCTTAGATATTCCGGTGCTTTTTCAGTTTAAACCGTTTAAACCCGTGGCGTTGTTCTTTGGGCCGCAGTTTTCATACCTGCTATCGCAAAAAGATGCTTACACATACAGTGACGGAAATACAACTGCCATTGAGCAACAATTTAAAAACCAAGATTACCGTAAGGCCAATGTTGGCATAGTAACCGGTGCCGACCTTTACCTGTTGGGCTTTGTATTATCAGGCCGTGCCGGTTGGGATTTGCAGAAAAACACCCGCGGCGGTAGTGATGACTCGGGCCCAACATATAAAAATATGTGGGGGCAAGTGGCTTTAGGCTTCAGGTTTTAAACTATTTACATATTGCAGCAAACAATTTGGGGGTAAACTGATGTTACCCTAATAACTATAAACTTAATAAACACAAACAAATTTTTTTATCCCCATGAAGACTATCAAAATTACCTCAGCACTATTAGCATTTGCAGCCGGCCTTACATTTATGGCTTGCGGTTCTCCCGAGAAAAAAGTTGATAACGCAGAAGATAAAGTAGAAAAAGAGAAAGAAGACCTTCAAGAAGCGAAAGAAGATTTGAAAGAGGTTAAGCAAGATGCTAAGCAAGACTCTGTTGCTGACTACAACAAGTTTAAGGCCGATGCAGAAGAACAGCTAAAACAAAACGAGCAAAAAATAGCTGAGTTATGGGCCAAAAAATCGAAAGAAAGCACTACCAAAGCCGAACGCGACAACTATAAAAAAAGAATTGATGTGTTGGAAAAACGCAACAAAGAGTTAAAAGCCAAACTTGCCCGCCAGGACGATGCTGCCAAACGCATAAAATGGTCGCAGTTTAAAGAAGAGTTTAACCACGATATGGACGAGTTAGACAAATCAATAAAAGATTTTACAAAAGACAATGAGAAGAAGTAAGTAGGCTTAGCCACTTGTTTAACAATAAAATAGCAAAAAATGAAACCATTAAAAATATTCGCATTAGTATCAGCCTTGTCAGTAACAAGCATAACTATTGCCCAAACTGTTGATGACCGCGAACAGCTACGCGGAGGTATAAAAGCCGGTATAAACATAGCTAACGTATACGACGAGCAAGGCGATGAGTTTGAGGCCGACCCTAAAGTAGGATTTGCCGGGGGGGGGGTTTTATCAATACCTATTGGCCGCTATATCGGTATACAGCCCGAGGTTTTATACTCGCAAAAAGGCTTAACATTTAACGGCAATTTTTTAGGCGCCGACTATACTGTACAACGCACATTGGGTTATTTAGATATACCTATTTATTTACAGTTTAAACCAATTCCGGCCATTACCTTATTGTTTGGCCCGCAGTATTGCTTTTTATTGCACCGCAGAGATAAATTCTCTACCGGGTCATACACTACCGAGCAGCAAGAGGAATTTGAAAACGACAACATACGTAAAAATGTATTTGGCCTTGCCGGTGGTTTCGACCTTAACATTAACCGCTTTGTAATTGGTGCCCGTGGTGCATGGGATTTGCAAAACAATAATGGCGACGGTACATCAAGCGACCCACGGTATAAAAATGTGTGGTTTCAACTTACCGGAGGCATAAAATTTTAATAGTAGTATTAACTCTT
>JANOCJ010000410.1:0-9396 GCA_031412115.1 Flavobacteriales bacterium | reverse complement strand
ACCGATACTTTGCGCAACGTAAAAAACCGTAGCGAGTTTAGCGTATCTGGAACATTTACTACGCGCTTGTATGGTATGTTTAATTTTAAACGGGGCCCGGTATCCGCCATTCGCCACGTTGTAACCCCACAGGTAACGCTTAGCTACAAGCCCGATTTTAGCACTCAAACTAAAGGCTATTACGGTTCTAATGGTACGTTTACGGCATGGTCGCCGTATGATATTGGCATATACGGTGCGCCCAGCGTAGGTAGGCAAGGCAATGTAGGCATGAGCTTGGGTAATAATGTGGAGATGAAGGTGCGCGATAAAAAAGATACTACAGGCACAGGGTTGAAAAAGATAGTTATTATTGAGCAGTTGAACTTCTCAGCATCGTATAACATTGCTGCCGACTCATTACGCTGGACACCGATAAATATTAGCGGCCGTACTACGCTGTTTAAAACCTTGGGCATAAACTTTACTGCCAACTTGGATCCCTACTCTACCATTAACAAAATACGCGTAAACACTACCGAATGGAAAGCCAATAAACGCTTACTACGCTTAACCGGGGCAACAGTGGCACTTAACTTTAGCCTGCACCCAAAAGCCAAGCAAACAGTAAAAAAGGATATGACACCCGAGGAAGAGGAAATGGCAAAAATGGCTGCCCGCAACCCCGATATGTTTGTTGACTTTAACCTACCTTACAACCTTACCGTTAGCTACAATTTAAACTATAACCCCGATGCTACCGGCTCTGCTTTCAACCCTAAAGTAACGCAAACATTAAACTTTTCGGGCGATGTGCGCATAACACCCAAAACCAAACTGGGCTTTACATCAGGCTATGATTTTATTAATAAAGAACTATCCTTTACCTCGCTTGATATTTACCGCGACCTGCATTGCTGGGAACTATCGGCCAACTGGATTCCTTTTGGGCCGCGCCAAAGCTATAACGTTAACGTACGCGTAAAAGCATCGGTATTGCAAGATTTGAAATTACAGCGCCGCAGGGCTTGGCAGGATCTTCAATAGTGGCGTGTGGCGAGTTGTTAGTGGCGGGTTAAATCGTCTAGTATAATTAACTGTGCATATTTTCTGGCAACTGGCAACCGGCAACTAAGAACTAACAACTAAATTCGCACCAATGAATCTTCTCGAAGCACATAATATTACCAAGCGCTACCACAACCATACGGCGCTTAACAATGTTAGCATAAGCGTACCCAAAGGCTCGGTATATGCGCTGTTGGGGCCAAACGGCGCAGGCAAAACATCGCTTATACGTATTATAAACCAAATAACAGGGCCCGATACCGGCCATGTATTATTTAATGGTAAGCCACTATCTGCACAACATGTGGAAGAGATAGGCTACATGCCCGAAGAGCGTGGCTTATATAAAAAAATGAAGGTGGGCGAGCAAGCGCTTTACCTTGCCCAGCTAAAAGGCCTTAGCCGACATGATGCCAATAAAAGATTAAAATATTGGTTTGAGAAATTGGACATTACCCAATGGTGGAACAAGAAGATTGAAGAACTATCTAAAGGGATGGCGCAAAAAGTACAGTTTGTGGTAACGGTGTTGCACGAACCGCCATTGTTAATATTTGATGAGCCATTTAGCGGGTTTGACCCCGTAAATGCGGAGCTGATTAAGAATGAAATATTGGAACTGAAGGCCAAAGGTTCAACCATCATCTTCTCTACCCACCGCATGGAAAGTGTGGAGGAAATGTGCGACTATATTGCGCTTATTAATAAGAGCGAAAAGATATTGGATGGCTCGATAAAAGACATACGTAACCAATACCGCAATAACCTATACGAGGTAGATTTTGAAGGCAACATGATAAACTTTACCAATGCCCTGTGGACAAACTTTGAACTGGTAAATAAGGCCAGCGAAGAAGCCACAGTACACAAAGCCTTTGTGCGCCTGCTTGGCAACGCCACCCCCAACGATTTGCTGAATACTGTATTGCCCGTATGTAAAATACATGGCTTTAAGGAACTAATACCTACGGTGGGAGAAATATTTATATCGAAAGTTACAGGCCAGCCTATTGGCAATATTATTACAACAAATACTGAAAACAATGGGTAAAATAGGGTTGATTATAAAACGCGAATACATAACCCGCGTGCGCAAACCGGCTTTTATAGTAATGACCTTGCTAGGCCCATTGCTGTTTGCAGCCATTACGGTAGCGCCCGTATTACTATCTCAATTTTCTGACGAGGTAAAAACCATTGCGGTGGTAGATACTACCCATTACTTTTTCTCGGCCCTGAAAGAAAAAGAAACGGAGAAAATAAAGTTTGCCTACCTGCCACACGAGCTGTATGCCAATACCAAGAAAAACCTTGACGAGAGCGAATACTATGGCATCTTATACATTCCAATAGCAGCTAACGGCACGTTTAAAACTGTAGAGAACGGCACTACGTTTGAGTCGAGAAAGAACTTAGGTTTAGGTGTACAATCGTATATAGAAGACGTGTTGGCGGAAGAAATCCGTACCCAAAAATTACAGGCATCAGACATTGATCCTGCACTGGTAAAAGAAACCGAAACGCGGGTAAATATTACTGCTACCATGCTGGATGATACCGGCAAAAACGAAGAGAAAAACTCAGGGCTAAACACAGCTATAGGCTTTGTACTTGGCTTTATGGTTTACATATTTACCTTTTTATATGGCGCTATGGTAATGCGTGGGGTAATTGAAGAAAAAACCAGCCGCATTGTTGAGATTATCATGTCGTCAGTAAAGCCCTTTCAGCTTATGATGGGTAAAATAATTGGTGTAGGGCTAACGGGGCTAACGCAGTTTTTAATTTGGATTGTGTTAGGCACTATTATCTCAGGCGTAGCCCAATCAATGGTAATGGATAAGTACGCTGCAAAAAATGTAGCTGAGCAAATGCAGCCGGGATCCGGAAAAAAAATGGATGCAGCTAGCGCCGATGCTGCCGATGAAAAGCAAGAAGCAACCAATACAATAAATGCCATTAGCAACCTGCCTGTGGGCCGCATTATGTTTGCTTTTGTATTTTATTTTATTGCAGGTTATTTGCTTTACGCATCATTCTTTGCCGCCATTGGCGGGGCGGTAGACAGTGAGACCGATACCCAACAGTTTATGCTGCCCATTACGTTACCTATGGTTTTCTCTATAGTAATGATACAATTTGTGCTTAACAACCCTGATGGGCCTGTGGCTTTTTGGCTATCAATGATACCCTTTACATCGCCCATAATAATGATGGTGCGTATACCGTTTGACCCGCCCATGTGGCAGGTGGCCTTATCAATGGGTATACTGGTTGTATCGTTTATTGGTTCTACCTGGTTGGCAGGGCGCATATACCGCACAGGTATTTTAATGTATGGCAAAAAACCAACCTGGCGCGAACTTGGCAAATGGCTTTTTTACAAAGGCTAGTTTTATAAAAAGAGAGGAGAAACAGGGCGGAGAAAGAGGTAATACTAAAGCTCTCCCTTTTAAAGGGAGTACCTTTTGACGAAAGTCAAAAGGGGAGGGATTTTTTCTATAGATTAATTTTTACTGAGAACTAGGAACTGACAACTATTCTCTACATTTACAGCAAACATTTTTTCGGTTGAAAATAGCTGTAATTGACTTAGGCACCAACACTTTTAAACTGCTTATTGCACAAATAAGTAAGCGCGGGCCCATAGTGCCTTTATTTAAAGATAAAATACCCGTTAAGCTTGGCGAAGGCGGCATCAACAACAACGAAATTTCGCACACGCCCTTTCTTCGCGGCATTAACGCCATGAAGTTTCACAAGCAAAACATCGACACTTTTAAGGTTGATAAAATTTATGCCTTTGCAACATCGGCCATACGCTCTGCCAAAAACGGCAAAAAATTTGTTAAAAAAATAAAAGAAGAAACCGGTATTGATGTAACCATTATATCAGGTAAAAAAGAGGCTGAGCTGATTTACTATGGTGTGCGCCAGGCCCACAAAATGGGTGCAAAAAAGCATTTGGTAATGGATATTGGCGGAGGCAGCACCGAGTTTATTATTGGCAACGAGAAAAAGATTTTTTGGAAACATAGCTTTGACCTTGGCGCCGCCCGTTTGCTGGAACGTATTAACCCATCAGAACCTATTACTACCGAAGAAATAAAAACGCTAAACAAGTATCTTAAAAAGGAGCTTAAGCCTTTGTTTGATGAACTTGAAAAGCACCCGGTTGATGCCTTGGTAGGTTCGTCAGGCTCGTTTGACAGTATGGCCGAAATGATTTATCACCGCTACCACACTAAGGAAAACCCGCTGGTAAAAACCGATTATACCTTTAATGCCGACTATTTTGAGCAGATGTACCACCTTATTGTTACATCAAACTATGACCAGCGCATGCAAATAAAAGGCCTTGCCCCTATGCGGGTAGAGATGATTGTTGTGGCCGTAGTATTTATACGCTACATATTAAAAAAGGCAGGGATACAGGAAATGTACCTTTCCTCCTACTCGCTTAAAGAGGGGATTTTATATAATATAATGAAGGACATGAAGGAAGAAAAACCTGCGCCTGCACCAAAACTAAAAACAACAAAAGCCGAATAAACGGTTAACTTTATACCCATGGCCGACGAAACAAGTAAAATATTAGTAATTGACGATGAGCGCCCTATACGCAACGCGCTACGCGATATTTTAGAGTACGAAAAATTTGTAATTAGCGAAGCCGCCGATGGAAACGAAGGCCTTGAATTGCTAAAAAAATCGCAATATGATTTAGTGCTTTGCGACATTAAAATGCCTAAAATGGATGGCATTGAAGTGTTGGAAAAAATAATGGAAATACAGCCTGATGTGCCGGTTATAATGATATCGGGCCATGCCGATATTGATACCGCCGTTGGCGCAATAAAAAAAGGGGCGTACGATTTTATTCAAAAACCGCTTGACCTTAACCGGCTGCTAATAACTGTTCGCAATGCTTTAGAGCGCCAAAGCCTGGTTACCGAAACTAAAATACTAAAGCGCAAAATATCTAAGAGTTACGAAATGGTGGGCCAAAGCAAAGCCCTACAGGTAATAAAAGATATGGTAGACCGTGTTGCCCCTACCGAGGCACGCGTACTTATTACCGGCGAAAATGGTACAGGCAAAGAACTGGTAGCCCGCCACCTGCACGAAAAAAGCCATCGCATTGGTGGTCCTTTTATAGAAGTTAACTGCGCAGCTATCCCTTCTGAACTGATAGAGAGCGAACTTTTTGGGCATGAGAAAGGTGCTTTTACATCGGCCATAAAACAACGCAAAGGCAGCTTTGAGCAAGCCCACGGCGGCACATTGTTTTTAGACGAGATTGGCGATATGAGCCTATCGGCCCAAGCCAAAGTATTGCGCGCCTTGCAGGAAAATCGCATTACCCGCGTTGGCGGAGAAAAAGAATTTAGTGTAGATGTGCGCGTACTAGCGGCTACCAACAAAGACCTTAAAAGCGAAATAGAAAAAGGCAATTTTAGGGAAGACCTTTACCACCGCTTAAGTGTTATCATTATCCACGTACCGTCGCTTAACGACCGTAGAGAAGATATACCGCAGTTGGCAGAACATTTTATGAAGCAAATTTGTGGTGATTATGGCATGGCCATTAAAAAGATAACTAATGATGCCATTGCCGAACTACAAAAGTACGACTGGACCGGCAACATACGCGAGTTTAGGAACGTAATTGAACGATTGATAATACTTAGCGACAAAACCATAAGCGATAAAGAAGTTGGCTTATACGTGCAACCGCTTAAGAAAAAATAGTAACGAGTGGCGTGTGATAAGTGGCGAGTTTATTTTTAAAACTCTCCCTTATAAAGGGAGTACGTTTTTGCATTAGCAAAAACAGGAGGGATTTATTACATTAGAAATATGAAAACACTATACAATACAAGTAAAATAGCCACATTGGTTGCCATACTGTTGGTAGTATTTTCATTTGCAACCAAAGCCCAACCACCGGTAGAGGATAACCCACTTGTACGCACCTTTATTGCCAACGGCGATAATAAAATGAAGGTGGGCGATTTTAACGGTGCTATTGCCGAATATACCAATGCTATAAACAGCGGAGGGGGCAGCTATGGCGAAGCGCTGGTAAAACGTGCCATTGTATACCGTTTACAAGGCCGCTTTAACGAAGCCAATGGCGACATGGACAAGGCCATTAAAGCCGATTTAAAATACCAGGCCCTTTACGATTCGCTTACAACAAAAGGTATGCGGAGGGATAGTTTGGCCAACGTTAGCAACCCTTATGAAACTATTGATTTTAATAAGTTTCCTGAAGATACGGCTGCGTTTTTAAACCTATCAATAAACCGATTAGAAACCGGCGATTTTACCGGCGCAGGGCAGTATTTAAAAGGGCATTTGAAGAAATACCCTAACGATACATTGGGCATGTTGTATGCTGCCATTACCTGCATAAACCTTGAGCAGTATGATAATGCAATGATGTATATTAACACGCTGCTGCCACGCAAAGATGCGCTAACCTATAATATATATGGCCTGTATTTTTACAAGCAGGGCTTTTATATTGATGCTATTGACAATTTTAACAAAGCAGTAAAAGCCTACCCCGGCTTTAGCATTGCCTACCTAAACCGCGCTATGGCAAAAAAACGGATGGGTAATGACCGTGGCTATAACGATGACTTAGAAAAAGCTATTGAAATGGAAAGCCAGCCTGCCAACATATACTTTAGCCGTGGGTTTTATGAGCAAACTACCGGCGATATGGGTACAGCTACACAAGACTATGATAGGGCGCGCGGCCTGGCTACGTTTTATAGTTTAGCGTATTACAAAAACCTTCCATCAAAAAAATTACTAAGCTTTTACAATTTATTTTATAATGAAATAAAAGCTGCAGCCGATAAAGATGCAAACGATGCCGATGCATTTTATAATAAAGCTGCTGTTGAAATGCTTTTTGGCGAATACACATCAAGCATAATTGATTTTAACAAAGCTGCGTTATTAAATGCCCAAAACCCCGATTATATTTTTAACCGCGGGCTGGCGCATTTAATTAAGAACAACAACAACATGGGTTGCCGCGATATTAAAAAAGCCATAGAGTTGGGCGTTGATAGGGCTACTACCATTCAGGATAAATTTTGTAAGTAATGCAGGCTGCAAGGCATACCCGCCTTATTAAAGACGAGGCTCGCCGCTTAGGCTTTGAGTACGTTGGCGTATCGGCAGCACGTTTTTTAGAAGAAGAAGCACCCCGCTTAGAGAGCTGGCTAAACCAAAATATGCATGGCAAAATGGGCTATATGGCCAATCATTTTGATATGCGGCTAGACCCACGATTGCTAGTGCCTGGTGCTAAATCGGTTATATCATTGCTGCTAAATTATTATCCCGAAGAAACGCAGGATGATGCAACCGCCCCCAAAATATCTAAATATGCCTACGGCGAAGATTATCATAAAGTAATTAAGCGCAAGCTGAAAGAACTTACCCACTTCATTCGAGAGAATATTGGCGAAGTTGGCGGCCGTGCCTTTGTAGATTCAGCACCGGTGCTTGATAAAGCATGGGCTAAAAGCAGCGGCCTAGGTTGGGTGGGTAAAAACAGCAACCTTATAAACCCTAAAGCAGGCTCGTTTTTTTTTATTGCCGAACTTATTGTTGATTTGGAACTGGAGTATGACGGGCCTATAAAAGACTATTGTGGCACCTGCACACGCTGTATTGATGCCTGCCCTACCGGCGCTATTATAGCCCCTCAGGTGGTAGATGGCAGCAAGTGTATATCATACTTTACTATTGAGCTGCGCGATGCTATACCGGCAAGTGAAAAGAGCAAGTTTGAAAACAATGCCTTTGGTTGCGATATATGCCAAGATGTTTGCCCTTGGAACCGTTTTTCTAAACCAAGTAAAGTTGCCGAGTTTAAACCAAACCCAGAGCTATTGGGTATGACCGCTAAAGACTGGGAGGAAATAACCGAAGAGGTGTTTGAAAAGGTATTTACAAAATCGGCCCTAAAAAGGGCCGGTTTCAATGGGTTGAAAAGAAATATCGATTTTTTAAAATAACCTATTTTGTAACGTTAGTATTAACGTTGGTTGTAACGCCTGTTGCTTGTGCAAATACATTAGCACGGCCTACACCGGTTACAGGTAGTTCAGCATCAAAGTTAGCAACACCGCCAACAAGGTACTTCTTCATTGGGGCTAAGTATTCGTCGGGTGTTAAACCTGCCTCTTCCGCTTCATTCTCTATTGTGGCAAATACTTTATTTAATTTTTCAAGGTTTAAAAGGTCTTCAGCGGTAAGTGACATTATATTGAATATTAATTGGTTGGTATTGGTTCTGCAACGTTAGGGAAAAAAAATATAAAAATCAAAAAATTCTTCCCGTAGTTATACGCATTCTTAGGTTGAAAACTACCTAAAACCCATATAACCAACAATTAGCAGGCAACTTAACTAACAAATTATGCGGATTTAAATTCAATAAAAAGTACGCAATTGCCCCTTAAAGCCTTAATCAGGATGGTAAACCCTAACGGCCTCTTTTAAAACCGTTGCTTTATCCAGTGTCATTGGCTTAGTTTGCTTATCTACATAAAGCTGCATTTGGTCGGTATAGTGCGGGCTATCGGGGCGGTTGCTGGCGCCATACGCATTTACGGTTTCAATTTGCGGCAACCCATCTTGTGTAAAACGTACCAGCATAATGTACGAGTCGCCAACGGTAACTTTTAATTTTCCATCTTTATAAGGCATTGAGTAAGTAGATGCCATAACATCAGGAAAACCACTGCAAGGCAAATCAACATTGCCGCGTATATGGCGTTGTAATTTGCCCAAGGGAATATCAATACGGCCAAAATATTTTATCAAATAATCCTGTGCATCTTTTACACAGCTAACATAAAAATCTTCGGTAGCAATATCTCCGCCAACAACAGTGGTATGCGCCTGCGCCCTGCGTTGGTATAGGTTTGTAACGGCCATCATTACCAAAGCAGCATCAACATTACTGGTATCAGCGTTACGATTCCAGCTGCGTATTTTTTTAAACGCATTCTCTAATTCGGGGTATTTTGAAGCCACAATAGAGTTAAACATAGGCTCTAAGCTAATTTTAAACACAATAGAATCGGGTAGGTTAATGTCATATTTAATGCGTTTAAAATCTTCGTACGAAAAGCTTGTTTGCGCATCAACCAATTCCTTAAAACGGATGCTCCGGTTTGTTTCATCGGTTTGTATGCCATTGGCATCTATAAAAGTAGCCTGGTTAGGGTTCGATTCATTGCACGAACTGCTGAAAGGCGTATTGTTGGCATTGTAAATGTAACCGCACTCAGGATTCTCTACCTGGGGCAAATAACT
>JANOCJ010000409.1:0-3491 GCA_031412115.1 Flavobacteriales bacterium | reverse complement strand
ACCCGCGCCGCCGCCATACATATAGTCGTCTACATTCTTGTGCTTGTCGTTGCTATAGTCGCGCAGGTTAACCAGGTTAACCTCAACCAAACCCTTGGCAATAGCCCTTTTAAGGATAGAGTGTTCAAAGGGGCTGCCCAGCAATTCGGGCAAAACGGTAATAATATCAATGCGCATTTTACTTAATATTGACGGGATTAATTGAGATTACAAAGATACGCACGCAAGTACAGGTATGTATAAAAATAAAAATCCCCTCTGCCATAGGCAAAAGGGATTTTTTTAAAGGCATTAGTTTAACTATGGAATACTAAATATTGCAGTAACTAAAAAGTTAACACTGTTGTTGCTAAAACGGTTGCTGCTATTGTCAGATTCGCTAATATTCATTAGCCCAAGGTTGTCGCGCAATTCAAAGTCTAAGTGCATTTTTTCTCCAATAAGAAAATCAACACCTATACCGCCCGAAACACCTATGTCAAACCTACGGTAATTGTCGGTATCAACATTAGAGCTTATTTCATCATTATCTTCGTATAAATAGCTTTTTTGGCGTGTTAAAAAGCCCAAATAGGGGCCTGCATTAATAAATGGCCTTACCCTTTTCTCAGGCATTAAATGCGCGCGGAATAGTATAGGAATGGCCAAATAATTAAAGTTGTAGCGACCGCGAAAATCTAATGGCCCTATTGAGTATTCATCACTTGCCCCTTTGCTTTCGTACAACAAACCTGTATGCAGCGCAAACGAAGCTGAAAAGGCATATTGGTAAACAAAGCCGCCTACAAAGCCACCATGGGTGCGTAAATTATCTGAGGCACCATTGCCATAAAAGGTGGAGAATGATGGGCCTACGGTAACTCCAACGTGTGATCCTAACTGTGCCTTGACAACTGTTGCTGATAGTATCAGCGCCAGCATGCCGGTAAAAATTGCTTTCGTTTTCATATTTTTCTGTGTTTTACTTCAACAACATGAACCGAAGGCGGTTTGTTCGGCGGGCTTATTGGAAAGTAGCCGTTGAGGACAACTGAGAGCGTGGAATATTTAACTGGTTGGCAAATAAATCAACCAATACTTTTTCAACCTCTTTCTTATTGTATGTTTGACCGTTACGTCGTGATTTTAGGTAGCTTTCCCGGGTCATTTTTTCAGCCAATTCACCCACCGTTTTTACCGATAATTCTGTGCCTGTTTTTTTTGCAATAAACAGCCCTAAAATGCAAAATAGCATACCTAAAAGGCCCGTCTTCCAATCAAAAAACGCTAAACCAATGCAAGCCAAAAGCCCAATGCCCAAAGTAGCTGTTACATACTGCGGTGGGCGTAGCAAATGCAGGGTAAAACCCAATTGTTTTTCTATTCGCCTTACGGCAGATAGCCTGCCGGGCAAAGGCAATACATCTTCAAGCAACGTATTTGGGGTAACATCCTTACCTATTGCACTGCGTAGTTTATAAAACGCCTGTTGGGTGGTGCAGCCTCCTGTATTATCCAATACAATTTTACCGCTAATATACTCGCACAACTCGTCAAAGGTGGTAACATCGGCCATCTCACCATCGGTAAACTTAAAGTTGAACGAGTCTTCCACCTTAATAAGGACATCTTCCAGGTCTTCAATGTCTATATCTTTTAGTTCAAGAGTAACCACGTGTTATTTTTTGTGTGCTAACAAACTTACAAAAAGGAGGTAAATTCTCTATCTTTACCCTTTATTTTATCCGATTACTATGAGCGAAGTACGCCACAACTGGACTAAAGAAGAGATTTTAGCCGTATATAACACCCCTTTGTTAGAGCTTGTTTATCAAGCAGCTACCGTCCATCGCCAGCACCATACCGCCGGCGAGGTGCAGGTATCATCGTTACTATCCATCAAAACCGGTGGCTGTACAGAAGATTGCGCCTATTGCCCACAAGCTGCCCGTTATAATACGGAAGTGAAAGTGCAAAAACTGATGCAGGTAGATGAGGTAATGGAAATGGCTACCCGTGCTAAAAATGCAGGCGCATCGCGCATGTGTTTGGGCGCTGCATGGCGCGAAGTGCGCAACAACCGCGACTTTGACCGTGTTATTGATATGGTAAAATCTATCAATGGCCTTGATATGGAGGTATGCTGCACCCTGGGTATGCTTGACGAAGAGAAGGCCAAACGCCTTGCCGATGCAGGCCTATATGCCTACAACCACAACATTGATACATCAGAAGAAAACTATACCAACATCATATCTACCCGCACCTATGACGACCGCTTAGACACGCTTAAAAATGTGCGCAAAGCCGGTATGACAGTGTGTTCGGGAGGTATTATTGGCATGGGCGAAAGCGTTGACGACCGTGTAGGTATGTTGCATACCCTTGCCAACCTTAACCCGCAGCCCGATAGTGTGCCCATTAACGCCCTTGTAGCTGTTGAAGGTACGCCTATGGAAGACCAGCCACCCGTACCCGTTTGGGATATGGTGCGCATGGTAGCCACTACCCGTATTGTAATGCCAAAATCAGCCGTGCGTTTATCGGCAGGCCGCATGCAGTTAGGTGTACCCGGACAAGCTATGTGCTTTATGGCTGGCGCCAACTCAATTTTTGCAGGCGATAAATTGCTTACTACCCCAAACCCTATGTTTGACGAGGATATGCAGATGTTTGAGGTATTGGGACTTACCCCAAAAGAAGCCTTTAAAGGTGACCCTGAACGCAAAGCTAAAGCAGCCGAAGCGGCAACGGTAAATTCTGTTATAGCATAAAAATCCTCCCCCTTGTCAGCCTAGCTGACATTCCCCCTCCGTGAGGGGGATAATACGCGCAAATGTCTCCCTCATGGAGGGAGTACCTCGCGAAGCGAGGGGAAGGAGGACAACCATGAATAAAAACATCCAACATACCCTATCAGAAAAATTATTCTCTCGCGCAGACAGGGGATTATTGCGCAGCCTACGCACCGGCGATGGCTTGGTAGATTTTTGCTCTAACGACTACTTGGGCTTTGCAAGGGACGGGGCTTTTCAATTCACATTAAAACAATTAGCTATTGATTATGCCGATGAATATACCGGTGCTACCGGTTCGCGACTGTTGGCAGGCAATACCCATATTGCCGAAGAGGTAGAGGCGGAGATTGCTGCTATTCATAAAGCAGAAGCGGGCTTGATATTTAACTCGGGCTACGATGCTAATTTGGGCCTGTTTGGCTGCATTGCCGAGCAAGGCGATACCATTTTGTATGATGAGCTGGTGCACGCCTCTATACACGATGGATTGAAGCTTAGTAAAGCCAACAACATAGCCTTTAAACATAACGATTTGGCTGATTTGGAAGCCAAACTAAAACAGGTACATGGGCAGGCATTTGTGGCGGTAGAGTCTGTCTACTCTATGGATGGCGACCTTGCTTTATTAAGCGAAATTTCCTTTTTGTGCGAAACATATAACGCTGCCTTAATTGTTGATGAAGCGCATGCCACAGGCTTTGTTGGCACTACCGG
>JANOCJ010000408.1:0-4582 GCA_031412115.1 Flavobacteriales bacterium | reverse complement strand
ATTGTACTTTGCCACAACTTTACTGGCAGTGTAGGCACAGCATCAAACCGCAAAGGCCGCACAGCTACACACGAGGTTGGCCACTGGCTTGGCTTACGCCATATTTGGGGCGATAGCGAGTGTGGTAGCGATGGTGTTGCTGATACCCCCGTACATAAAGATGCAAACCTTGGTGGATGCTACACTTTTCCTAAGCTAAATGATTGCGCCGGTGGCGACAGTATACGTGGAGAAATGTTTATGAACTACATGGACTATAGCGACGACTATTGCCTTACCATGTTTACCAAAGGTCAAAAAGCTATTATGGATTTTGTATTGGAAGGCCCTGCCGATAGCATACCCGGCCTATACGGCTTTAGGGAAAACCTTTGGAGCGCTACTAACCTAGCTGCTACCGGTGCCCTAAACGACCCACAACAAGCCTGTGCACCTGTTGCTAACTTTTTTGCCAACCGCCAAATGATTTGCGAAGGCGCTACTGTTACCTTTACCGACAATAGCTACAACGGCACAGTTAGCAGCCGCCAATGGACTATAGAAGGCGCTAACAACACCAGCCCTACATCGGCCAACCCGCAAGCTACTTTTGCTAACCCGGGCATATTTGATGTAACATTGGAATCTACCAACGCTAACGGCGCATCTACCCACACTAAAAACGATTACATTATTGTAAGCTCAAACACTGCTGACCGTAACGGCCAAAATTGGTTTGTTGAAGATTTTGAAGACGAAAACTGGTTTTGGAACAAGTTTTATGTTTTTAACGATGACGAAAACCAGTTTACATGGCAACATACTTATGGTGCAGGTAGCAGCGGCGCAGGTTGCGCTATGGTAAACAACTATGGCAACTTTGAAGGTGCTGTTGAGGAACTTATTACCCCATCGTACAACCTATCTGGCATTGCCGACCCTGTAAGCCTTAACTTTAAATACTCATGCACCGCTACCGACACATCGTTTGATGGTACTTTGCGTGTTTACTACTCTTTAAACTGCGGCCAAACCTGGACAGCCCGTAAAACCATTACCGGTGCACCATTGGCTAACGCTGGCTTATTTAGCAGCCCTTACAGCCCTGCTAACGTTAACTTTTGGACACCTGTAACTGTTGACCTTCCTACCAACGTAGGCAACAGCCAAAACGTACGTTTTAAATTTGAATTTACCAGCAAAGGCGGTGTAAACAACCTTTACTTAGATGATATCAATATTACCGACCCAACTAAGGTTACTGAAGATTTAGCTTCAGCTATCAACCTAAACCTTTTCCCTAACCCGGCAAACGGAAACGGCTCAGTATTAACATTTAATGTTACCAAAACACAACAAGTTAACGTTGAACTTACCGATATGGTAGGCCGCAAAGTAGCTACCCTTTACAACGGCCAAATGGGTGCAGGCAAACAAGCAGTAGCTGTTAGCCGCGACTTGTTTAACGCTGCCGGTGTATACTTTGTACGCATACAAATTGATGGACAAACTGCCGTTAAAAAATTAGTAGTAGCACAACAATAGATTTGATGGTTTTTTAATAATGAAAAAATCCCCGCTTTGTAAAAGGCGGGGATTTTTTTTTGTGGATTTTTACTCGGCTCTAAAGGTAATTTTAAACTCCTCCCCGTTGTATATTAGCTTGCTCCAGTTGCCGCTCTCTGCATTTAACGACCCTATGTTTAACCCCTGAATATTGGGGTTTGAGCCCACATTTGTAATAATCTTGCCATACTCGTTGGCAAAATAGGTACGTTTTAAATAGCGATTAAAGGCATAAATACTATCTACGCCTACTACAATGGCTTGGTCGCCATAGTTAGTGTAGTAATAAAAATCAATAGTATCGCCGGTTTGCAGGGCATAATCAAACATTAAATATTCATACTTGGCACTATCAAACGGCGTAATGGCCTGTACCCTATACAGCTTTTTTTGGGCAGTATCTTCACGTATATAGGCAATAGTATCAATGTCTATATACACATTTTGGGTATTAGTATTAAGAGTGTGCCTTTTTTTAATTAATGGATAATAAGCCCTAGTAATAGGGTTTACATTGCCTATAACCCCCGTAATATGTGTTGTAAGTGTAAACAACTTGGGGCTGCCCAGCCTTAGGGTATCATACTGTATGCTAGTAGTATTTTTATAATAATTAACCCAAACGCCTGTATACGGAATGATTACAAAATTGGGGTCATAAACAACAGGCAGCGGTATACACTCGGTTATAGTATCGTCATCCTTTTTACAGGCGGCAAATAAAATAACAATACCGGTTAATAATAGAAACTGTTTCATACTAGTTAATATGTAAGGGTATCGTTTTTATAATAAATGGTTAAGCTTCTGCCCGCGTAGGGGTTTAAGTTGTTTAGAACATTGCTATGTTTTATAAAGGCAAGGTTGCCCGCAAGGGTTTGGTTAATACGGGGCCAATAGCGGCCGCCTATTAAAAGGCTATCGCGGTTAAATACAAAATATTTTAAAAATGAATTCCCTCTATAATATTTTACCGAGTCGCCGGCCTTTACATCATTGTCAAATACAGGGTCTTCGTACCAAACGTTATTTTTAGCAAACGCTTCGTACAATATTTTATTGGCAGTATCTACGCGGTAGCTGGTAAGGGTATCAAACCCATTGTAATGTACAGGCTGGGTGCCTGCATCCCAATAGCTACCTCTATACTTTCGCACTAAAGGAAAATAGAGTTTACCCGTTTCGGTAGCCGCATCGGTAAGTGCTAAAGCATTTTGCGGAATGGTGCGTGTGATTATAGTGTAGGGTATGCCCAAATAAATACTATCTGTACGTTGCCCCATGTGGTCAACCTCATTAAAATCGGTATAACTATAGCTCTCGCTCATTTCCCAACGTACGTTAGCCGTAGGAAAAACAACAAAATCGGGGTCGTAAGGGGCTACGTAGCCCTGCGGTGGGCAGTACACACAATCGGGTGCATCTTTTTTGCAACCGGCTATTAGCATGGCTATAAGCAATGGCAATAGTATTAGCTTGGCGTATAAGTGTTTCATAGTGTTATAGCTAGGCTAATATAGCTATAATAAAACACGGCAAAAGCAAAATACCTTAAAGGGTATTATTAATCCCTATTGGGGTATAGATAATTTTGAAAGTACTTAACTACTCCTCCTCGCCAGTAGTAAAATAGCGCCCCGATGTACCGGGTACGCTGTTCTTTTCAAACAGGTGGGGGTAGTGCTTTTTAAGTTCGGCAACCATCATATCGCGGGGTACTTCGGCAAAAATGCCGTAGTTGTGTACATAGTCCATGTGCTTTTCGCCACCGGGGGTATATTCCTGAAAAACAGAATCATTAACACCATCAAATTCCAGCGGGGCTACGCCAAATTTTTCGCACAGGGTTTTGTTAAATGCAGGTGTAGCCTTTACCCATTGTCCGTTTAAAAGTAGTTCAGTATAGCCATGAAAAACAAACAAATCAGACCTTAAAATACGCTGCAACTTTTCGGTACCAATATGGTTGCGAACAATAGCAAAGCCCAAACGGGCGGGTATGCCGTGGTAGCGGGCAACAGCGCCCAGCAAATTAGCTTTCTCTACACAATAGCCGCTGCCCCGCAGCAAGGTAGTGCTGGCCAACAGCTCGTGGTGGCCCATATTTACGTGGTACGGGTCGTACAAAAAGCCGTCGCGCACGGCGTAGTATAGGTTTACAGCCTTTTCAACATCGGTAGCACCTGTGCCATGCTCTTGGGCAAATGCAGCCAAGGCAGGGTGGTTAAAATCCATGTAGCCGGTGGCCGAAAGGTATGCGGTATCAATATTGGGTTGGGTAATCATACCACAAAGATAGTAAAGAGTTGGCGGGTGGGTGGTATATCGGCGGTTGTCATTAATCAACAGAAAAACCTATTCCGCTACCACCAACCTTTTAGTGGCAAGCTTTTGCCCGGCTTGCAAAACAGCAACGGTATATATACCTGCGGATAAATTGGCACTGTTTATAATATAGTTAGTGCCTGTTATTTGGCTTGCGCTATACACCAACTGGCCCATCGCGTTATATACAGTTAGGCTTGCGTTATTTACGGCGGTGCCAAATTGCAGTGTAGCGTTTGTTGTAGTTGGGTTTGGGTAGATGTTTAGGCTAAAAGCGGTAGCGTTATTTTCATTAACACCTACAGCGCCTTTGCATACGGTTACGCCTGCAAAGCCCCAGCCAAGGCCGGCCTGACTGCTTACTGTTATAGAGGTAATGCTCGAAGCCAGTATGGTAACATCTTGATACGAGTAATTGCCCGATGAGGTGCCGGCCAGTTTGCCGTTGGCAAAAACAACGCCGTTACCATCAACCACTCCGCATATTACCATAGTATCGTAAGCGGCCGATTGTGAGTTTAAAGCATAAAAATTACCATTTACCTGCACGGTAGCAGTGTCATTATCATTCATACCCCATACCCTGAATTTTGGGTTGGTTTGCGCCAGCGGAAAATCAATTTGCACCGACATGTTGCCGCCGCTCAACCAATAGGTTGGGTCAATAGGTGCGCAGCCGTAGCTTTCAAAAGTGCCGCCGGTAAAGGTATAG
>JANOCJ010000407.1:0-1661 GCA_031412115.1 Flavobacteriales bacterium | reverse complement strand
ATATTGTTAACTATAGTATCGCCAAAACAATTAACGGTATATATATAATTATAACAATCATATTGAAGAGGCCCATCAGACCAACATCTTTTTACCCCGTATCGCCAACTCGAGTTTTCAAAATCAAAAGTCACGAAGGTTTGTGCCGATAGTTTTACCGAGCAAAATAATAGGAGGATAAGAGAGAGCTTTTTCATGCACGCAAATAGTTCTATCAATATTACAAAATAATCTGCAATAGCATTCTATATTTGCACAAACAGTGTATAATGACAGCCAACGAAACATCAGTACTTACCCCACACCAAATTCAGCAAAAGGTAAACCGCATTGCTGTTGAGGTATACGAGCGCAACCATACCGCTACGCACCTTATACTGGCCGGTGTGCATGGCATGGGCTATATTTTTGCCGAACGACTAAGCGAAGCCATTGAAAAGCTTACTCCGCTTGGCGTAAAGCTGGTAAAGGTGCAGGTTGATAAGCAAAACCCTTTGGGCAAACGCGCCATTGTTGACGATGAAAGCGTTTTACAGCAAGATAATATTGTATTGGTGGTAGATGATGTGCTGAACAGCGGCCGCACGCTAATGCATGCCTTAGAGCCGTTTTTAGGCACCCAATTAAAGGCATTGCAAACGGTGGTGCTTGTAGATAGAAACCATCCCTCCTACCCTGTTCGTGCCGACTATGTAGGCCTATCTATGGCTACTACCTTGCAGGAACATATTGACGTTATTTTGGGCGATGATAATGAAGGTGTTTACCTTGGATAAATTTTAGTTATGACAAAAGAAGAAATCAACGCACAACTGCAAGGCAAGCATGCCGAATTTAGTAAGCATGTAGCCAGTTTTGGGCAAGATAAAGTAAACACCGCTGTAGCCGGTAAATGGAGTCCTGCGGGGCATTTGCGCCACATTTACCAAAGTGTAAAACCACTGGCTATGGCTATGGGTTTGCCAAAGTTGGCTATACTAGCAGTTGCGGGTAAGGCCAATAGGCCATCGGTATCGTATGATGAAGTTGTTGCCCGTTACAAAGCAAAAGTTGCAAGTGGCGCTGTAGCAACAGGTAAATATGTGCCTTCGGCAGAAGAATATAAGCTTACCGAATTGCAGGAAAAAGTAAGCACCATAGTTAACTCCCTTACCAATAAAATTAGCGGCTGGAAAGAGGATGATTTGGATAAATACTTTCTGCCCCACCCCTTGCTAGGCAAAATAACCGTGCGCGAGATGCTATACTTTACCCTATACCACGTGCAGCACCACGATATGTTGGTAAAGAGAGATTATGGTGTTTAATAGCCTCACCCCTATCCCCTCTTCTTTGGAGAGGGAAATATCTATTCCACCTATTTTACTGCAGACTTTTAGCCCCTAACGCCCGCCCGGATGAATGGACTGATCCATTCGGACTGGGGGTTTTATATTTACCGGCAAATACAAACCGGCAACCGGCAACTCATTTTACTAGCAACTAGCAACTGAGAACTAACAACTATTTACTAGCTTTGGCAACTATCTGTGAGCTACGAAAAGAAAAATACACATCAGGGTTGGTTGTACCCACCCGTTTTTCCTGACTGGAGGGAATGGCCTATTGCTAAATTGGGCCGTAACCAAAAGGAATTTATTGAGGAGATAGAGCGCTATACC
>JANOCJ010000406.1:0-2039 GCA_031412115.1 Flavobacteriales bacterium | reverse complement strand
GTTGGTGCTTTTCCATAAAGCCGGTATCGTTAAAATAGCCATCCCAAACGGGCAGGGCAATGTTGCGGCTATCCCAACAGGCTGTGGGGGCCCAAGTGCCCAACATAGTCCGTTTACTATCGGCTGTAGCAGCTAAGTAATTGTTTAGTGTTTCTATTTGAAAGGTACGCGCATTGTATGCCTTTACCCAGTAAGTACCATTTATCAATATGATAATGCCGGCCAATGCCCACGCTGTAATTTTTGCATTTTGCTTGTATAATAATTGGCAACTCAAAGCCAGCAAAATGCTCAAACATAAAAAGGTAGAAACCAAGTAGCGAGAGGGCAGGCTTTGCACCACTATTTTATGCAATTCAACCAAAAACCAAACAGCGCAAAATTGCATAAGCGGTTGTTTTGCCAATGGAGCCTTTTTAATAATCTTATTAAAAAATAAAATACCAAGGCCAACGCTTAACACAATAATTAGGGCAAACAGAATGCCCTCGCTCAAAATTTGCGCTATATTTATTACAGCCCTGTCCAGCATTTTTGCAATGCTATTTTCAAACTTAACGGCAACATCCTGCTGTAGTATTTTAGTGTAAACAGCTTTGTTTGGAAGGTAAACAGCCAAGTAAACCACTAGCATAGCCAGTGTATGTAAACCTATAGTACCGGCTAATGCCTGTATGAGCTTTTTAGCAATATTTTTATGATTACTTATCCAATTGCGTATTATCAAACTGATAATACAGATAGGCAATATTACCAAACAAAATGCGTAATTGGTTTTGCAGCCAAAGGCTAAAAATAGCCATAGTGCCGATAGTAGCGCGTGTTTTAAAGCCAATGTTTTAGTGTACTTTGCATATAAAATACCTGCCCACACAATGCACGATGCGCCTAGCATTTCGGCCATGGCAAAGTGGCTGTAGTTAAAAACTAAGTACTGAAGCCCTATGATGCCCCAAGCCCAATAACCTGTTAACCCTGCAAAGTGGCGCTTTATTAATTGCTGCGTAGTAAGTAATGAAAAGAGTAAAATAGCCAACCGCGCAACCCAAATATGTGTGCCGAATAAAAATAAAAAAGGAAGCAAGAATAACGATAGCAAAGGCGCTTTGGCAAAGCCGTCCATTTGGTTTATATCAAAATGCCCACTGTTTATATAGTTGCGAATTTGGGCAGTGTATAAGCCTTCGTCGGTATAAGCCCCGCGGCTGTGCCATGCCATAAGCCCATCAGGGTCGGCCATTAAAAAGGGCAGGTGTAGGGCCAGCATTAGCAGTAGGGCAATATATGAACCGTATTTTTTAAGCACAAGCAAATATAGTTTTTAGTGGCGACTGGCGTGTGGCGAGTATTTTTTGTAAATCGTATAACGCTAAGACTCGCCACTAACTACTCGCCACCCGCCACAATAATTTATATTTGTACCAATGAACAATGCTGCATCTTTTCTGGCCCTTGGCGATTCGTATACCATTGGCGAGGCAGTGCCCGAAAACGAGCGCTGGCCTGAGCTATTAAAGCTTTTGTTGGTAGAAAAAGGCATTACACTACAGCCTATTGATATTATAGCTAAAACCGGCTGGACTACCGGCGAATTGCTTCAAGCTATTGAAGAGCGCGCCCTTAGTGGAAAGTATACTTATGCCAGCCTGCTTATTGGTGTAAACAACCAATACCGTAAGTATGATATAAATAGTTATACCGAAGAGTTTGAAAGGCTTTTAAATATAGCCATTGCACATTGCTCGGATACAAATAATGTAATAGTATTGTCTATACCCGATTGGGGGGCTACGCCTTTTGCGGAGGGTAAAGACCGCACCATTATTGGTAAAGAGATTGACGTGTACAATGCCATAAACAAGGCTATAACCGAAAAATATGGCATACACTATGTTGATGTAACTGAAATATCGCGCATGGCATTAATGGATGAAAGTTTGGTTGCTGAAGATAAATTGCACCCATCAGGAAAAATGTACGCACTTTGGGCGATGAATGTGTTTCAGAAAATTTTTAACGGCTAAGCCAAAATTCTTCCC
>JANOCJ010000405.1:0-5014 GCA_031412115.1 Flavobacteriales bacterium | reverse complement strand
CAAGGCTATCAGTCATTTGTCCATCATCCAATGCTTGTAACAACAAGTTAAATACATCAGGGTGGGCTTTCTCAATCTCATCAAGTAATATTACTGAGTAAGGTTTGCGGCGTACTTTTTCAGTAAGCTGGCCACCTTCTTCGTAACCAACGTATCCCGGAGGTGCACCCACAAGGCGCGATATGGCGAATTTCTCCATATACTCGCTCATGTCAATACGTATCAATGAATCGTCGTTGTCAAATAAGTAGCGCGAAAGTTCTTTAGCCAATTGGGTTTTACCAACACCGGTAGGGCCAAGAAAAACAAACGAACCAATTGGGCGGTTTGGGTCTTTCAAACCGGCGCGGTTACGCTGTATTGCTTTTACTACTTTGCGTATGGCTTCTTCCTGGCCAATTACTTTGCCGGTAAGGTTATCCAGCATAGTTACCAAGCGGTTGCCTTCGTTTTGGGCTACACGTTGTACGGGTATGCCGGTCATCATTGATACTACTTCGGCAACATTATCTTCTGATACTGTTTGGCGGTGGTTGCGGGTTTCTTCTTCCCACGCTTTTTTAGCCACTTCCAGTTGTTCTAACAGCTGGCGTTCAGTATCGCGTAGGCGGGCAGCCTCTTCGTAACGCTGGCTTTTTACCACCTTGTTTTTTTCCTCTTTAATGTCCTCTATCTTCTTCTCTATTTCAATAATGTTTTCAGGAACATTAATATTGGTAATGTGAACGCGAGAACCGGCTTCGTCTAATGCATCAATGGCTTTGTCCGGAAGAAAACGGTCAGTCATATAACGTGCTGTTAAACTTACGCAGGCTTTAATGGCCTCATCAGTATAAAACACATTATGGTGGTCTTCGTATTTGCCTTTAATGTTGTGCAAAATCTGGTAAGTCTCGTCCGGTGTGGCAGGGTCAACGGTTACTTTTTGAAAACGACGGTCTAACGCACCATCTTTCTCAATATACTGGCGGTACTCATCAAGTGTAGTAGCACCAATACACTGCAATTCGCCACGGGCCAAAGCAGGTTTAAATATGTTAGATGCATCTAAGCTACCTGAAGCGCCACCGGCGCCAACAATAGTATGTATCTCGTCAATAAACAAAATTACATCCGGCGATTTTTCCAACTCGTTCATTACCGCTTTCATACGTTCTTCAAACTGGCCACGGTATTTAGTACCGGCCACTAAAGAGGCTAAATCAAGGGTAATAATGCGTTTGTTGAACAATACGCGCGATACTTTGCGTTGCACAATGCGTAAGGCAAGGCCTTCGGCAATGGCCGATTTACCAACACCCGGCTCACCAATTAAAATAGGGTTGTTTTTTTTGCGGCGCGATAAAATTTGCGATACACGCTCAATTTCTTTCTCGCGGCCTACAATAGGGTCAAGTTTACCTTCTTCGGCAGCACGGGTAAGGTCGCGGCCAAAGTTATCCAACACCGGGGTTTTCGATTTGCTGTCAGACACTTTTTTAGCGCCCGAGCCACCGGCACCGCCAAAGCCGCCTTGTTCGGCATCATCATCGTCATCTAACGGGTTGGCACGGTTCTCAATGTCGTATTTTTTAGTTTCTCCAGAAACAGTAAAGTCTAGTTCGTCTTTCACAGCTTTATAGTCTACGTTAAATTTTTTCAGTGTTTGTGTAGCTACCGAGTCGTCATCTTTTAAAATAGACAACAACAAGTGCTCAGTACCAATTTCTTCCGATTTGTATACTTTAGCTTCAAGGTAGGTCAATTTCAAAGCCTTTTCGGCTTGGCGTATTAACGGTATGTTTACCAGGTTATTATTTTTTTTGACAGACGGTTTTATTGAGTTCTCAATATGCTGGCGTAGTTCCTGCAAATTAACGCCAAGGCCTACCATTAGGCGTATAGCCAGTCCATCGCCATCGCGTATAAGGCCCAGCAGCAGGTGCTCGGTGCCAATATAGTCGTGGCCTAAGCGTAAAGCTTCTTCGCGGCTATAGCTTATTACATCTTTTACTTTCGGTGAAAATCTAGCTTCCATAATATATTATACAAGTTACAAAAAATAATGCCGCTTTGTTTTCGGACTTACTAAAATCTATACAAGCAAATGTATAGATGGTTTCAAAAAAATCAATTAACACTGCGGTAACTTATTAACAGTTGTAAGTTAAACGGGTATTGCTTTTTAACTTCGCCGCTAAATTGATTAACTTTGTAAACGTTTTTGTTTAGTGTTGTAACAATTATTGTGCAATTACTGAATAGTTAAAGAAAACAGGAAAATATGGCAGAAGAAGAAGGAAAAGGAGAAAAAATTGTCCTAATTAACATTGAAGATGAAATGAAGACAGCCTACATCGATTATTCGATGTCGGTTATCGTATCGCGTGCTTTACCTGACGTGCGCGATGGTATGAAACCCGTTCACCGCCGCGTATTGTTCGGCATGTACGAAATGGGTGTAATGTCTAACCGCCCATACAAAAAAAGCGCCCGTATTGTGGGTGATGTGATGGGTAAGTATCACCCCCACGGTGATGCATCAGTATATGACACCATGGTACGTATGGCCCAGGATTGGAGCTTGCGTTACCCATTGGTAGACGGACAAGGTAACTATGGCTCTATTGACGGTGACCCACCGGCAGCCATGCGTTATACCGAAGCCCGTTTGCGCAAAATTGCAGAAGACACTTTGGCTGACATTGACAAAAATACTGTCGATTTTCGCCCCAACTTTGACGACTCGTTAGAGGAGCCAACGGTTCTTCCTACCCGCATACCCAACCTGTTAATTAACGGAGCATCGGGTATTGCAGTAGGTATGGCTACCAACATGGCCCCCCATAACCTTACCGAAATTATTGACGGTACCATGGCTTATATAGACAACCGCGACATTACGGTTGAAGGCCTGATGGAGTACATTAAAGCCCCCGATTTTCCTACGGGTGGCACTATTTATGGTTACGAAGGTGTAAAAGCAGCTTTTGAAACCGGTCGTGGCCGTATCGTTATTCGCGCCAAAAGCCAGATAGAGCAGTTTGAAAACGGACGTGAGCGTATTATTGTTAACGAAATTCCGTACCAGGTTAATAAAGCCGAAATGATTAAAAAAACGGCGGCGTTAATCAATGATAAAAAGATTGAAGGCATTACCGATATACGCGACGAAAGTGACCGCGATGGTTACCGTGTTGTATATGAGCTTCGCCGCGATGCTATTACAAGTGTTGTATTAAACAACCTGTATAAACACACCGAGCTACAAACCTCATTTAGTGTAAACAACATTGCTCTAGTAGAAGGCCGCCCAACGGTATTAAACCTAAAAGACCTTATTGTTTACTTTGTTAAGCACCGCCACGAAGTTGTGGTACGCCGCACCCAGTACGAACTGGAGCAGGCCGAAAAACGCGCCCACGTATTAGAAGGCTACTTAATAGCCCTTGACCATTTGGACGAGGTTATTAAGCTTATCCGTAACTCTAACACGCCTGAGATTGCGAAGGATGGCTTAATGGAAAGCTTTGCCCTGAGCGAGATTCAGGCAAAAGCGGTTCTTGCCTTACGTTTATCTACCCTTACCGGTTTAGAGCGCGATAAGATTAAAGAAGAGTACGATGAGTTGATGAAGATGATTGCTCACTACAAAGAGATATTATCTAACGAAACAATGCGCTACGAAATTATTAAAGGCGAATTGCTTGAGGTAAAAGAGAAATATGGCGATGAGCGCCGCAGCGATATTATATACGCCGGTGCCGATTTCCGTATGGAAGATATGATTGCTGATGAGGATGTGGTAATTACCATATCGCACATGGGTTACATTAAACGTACTGCTGCTACCGAATACCGCCAGCAGGCCCGTGGTGGCCGTGGTTCTAAAGGTACCCGCACCCGCGATGAGGACTTTGTAGAACAAATTTTCATTGCATCTACCCACAACTATATGCTGTTCTTTACCGAGCAGGGTAAATGTTTCTGGATGAAGGTGTATGAAATACCTGAAGGCTCGAAAGACTCGAAAGGACGTGCCATACAAAACTTGTTGCACATTGCGCCTGACGATAAAATTCGCGCTTTTATTAACGTTACCACGTTGGAGGATACCGACTATATCAACGGTAACTATATCATTATGTGTACTAATAAAGGTACTATTAAGAAAACCTTGCTGGAGGCATACTCTCGTCCACGCCAAAATGGCATAAATGCTATTACCGTACGTGACGGTGAGACACTTTTAGAGGCCCGTTTGGTGCCTGCTAAAGATGCCGAAGGCGTTGAAATTAAGAGCGATATTTTAATGGCGCTTAGTTCAGGTAAATGTATCCGCTTCCCTCAAGATAAAATACGCCCAATGGGCCGTAATGCATCGGGTGTGCGCGGCGTACGTTTAGCCAATGCCGACGATAAGGTAGTGGGTATGATTTGCATACCCGACCCTACACACAACGTATTGGTGGTATCTGAAAACGGCTATGGCAAACGCTCGGAAGTGGAGGAATACCGTATTACCAACCGTGGTGGCAAAGGGGTAAAAACCATTAACGTAACTGATAAAACCGGTGCGCTGATAGCCCTTAAAGAGGTAACTAACGAGGACGACTTGATGATTATTACCAAAAATGGTATAGTTATTCGCCTGGCAGTTGCCGATATGCGCCTAATGGGCCGTGCTACGCAAGGTGTACGCTTAATTAAACTAGGAGGTAAAGATGCTATTGCAGCCGTAACCCAGGTAGAGAGCGACCCGGAAGAAGAACACGTACAAATAGATGGTGAAGTATTAGAAGGCCCGGTAATTGATGAGCCGGAAACTGACGAACCGGATTTGGAGGACGAAGGTACCGATGAAGGTGCTGAACCCGCCGAAGGTGAAACTGAAGAATAAACCTCACACATCCGTCACACTGAGCTTGTCGAAGTGTAGGATGAGCTAAATAGATAGTCCCCTTTCATTTATATTAATCCCCCTGCCGTTCCTTCGGTAGGGGGATTTTTTTTTAACCTCTCCCCGTCTTCACTC
>JANOCJ010000404.1:0-22973 GCA_031412115.1 Flavobacteriales bacterium | reverse complement strand
GATAGGCGCAGTAACGCGAAATTTTTTGATATAGATTAAGTGCAGGCACGGGTACAAAAATACCGGCGAATGAAAAATGAAAAACGAAAGATGAAAAATTTCTTTACACCATATACTAAACACAAAACACCTGCGTTTATAAAAGCCTGATGAAAAGGGGACAATTAATATTCGCGACAATATTCTCTATACTGGTAGTAGTAGCAATGGGCGCCTTGGCTGTATATGCCGCGTGCGATGATAGCGACACCGGCGGTATTTTATACCCCATAAGCAAAGCTGTTATCAAAGTCTTTTCGTTCCCCTTAGGCATATCAGCTACCCAACTGCTTAAAGTATCGGGCTATATGCTGCTGTTTTATTTGGTTGATGTGTTTGTCTACTCGTGGGTGCTGGCCTTTTTGGTAGATAAGTGGATGGCAAGGAAATAGGGGAGAGCAGAGAGCCTAGAGGGGAGAGGAGATTTTACCAATAGCTATTGCTTATAAAAAAACAGCCAACTGCGAACCGCCAACTAATTATACTTTTTTAAGTGTAAAGGCAAAGGTAGAACCTACGCCGGGTGTGCTGCGCACGGTAATGGTTTGGTTGTGGGCCTCAATAATATGTTTTACGATAGATAAGCCTAAGCCTGTGCCACCGGCCTCGCGGCTGCGGCTTTTATCTACACGGTAAAAGCGCTCAAATAAGCGCGCAAGGTGCTTTTCTTCAATGCCAATACCATCGTCGGTTACTTCTATCAATACGCTATCGTCAAGGTCGTAAAAGCTAACTTTTGTGCGCCCGTTGCCTTTGCCGTATTTAATGGAATTTTCAAGCAAATTGGTAAATACTTGCTTAATGCGGTCGCCATCGGCTTGCACGTATATTTGCTCGTATGCCTCTTTCAGCACAAGTTTAATGCCTTGCTTTTTGGCTTTAAACTCAAGCCCGTGCATTACCTCATTGGCAAGGCCTACAATATCGGTCCGGTTAATATCCAATATCATTTGGCCCGATTCAAATTGCGAGATTGATTCCAAATCCTGCACAATATTAATCATACGCTCAACGCTGGCTTCGGCGCGCAACAGATAGTTATGGTTTATGGAGGGATCTTCTAAACCACCATCCAACAAGGTAGATATATAGCCCTGTATATTAAAAATAGGGGTTTTTAATTCGTGCGATACGTTGCCTACAAACTCTTTACGGTAATTTTCAATATTACGCAGGTATTCCAGCTCTTTCTCACGGTCTTGGGCCCATTCCTCTACCTCTTTATTTACCTCGCTTATAATGTCGCGGTCCATATCAATGGTAGGCTTTGTTTTCTCTTCCTTTTTAAGCTTTTGGCTGCGGATGAGCTTGTATATTACCTTGATTTTTTTGTAGACAAATGTCTCAATAATAGATGCTATAATAAAATACAGCGCTATAAACGAAATGGCAAAAACTGCTACAACCAACTGCCAGGCTAAAAATTCAGTAGTGGCGTAAACGGCAATGCTAACAATGGCAACAACCGTAAGCGATATCCACAAAGAAAGCCACAGCGCTATTATGCGCGGTGTAGATAAATCCATCATGTATTAAAATTCAAATTTGTACCCTACGCCTTTCACTGTTTTTATACAGCTTTCTCCAAATTTCTCGCGCAGTTTACGAATATGAACGTCAATAGTACGGTCGCCAACAACAACTTGGCCGCCCCACACCTGTTTTAAAATGTCATCGCGCGTAAACACTTTGCCCGGTTTGGATGCTAACAAAGATAGCAATTCAAACTCTTTGCGGGGCAAATTATGTTCAACGCCGTTTTGGGTAACAATATATTTTTCGCGGTTAATGCTTATACCGGCTACTTTAATTTCGTTTTGTGCTTCTTCGCCACTGTGGCGGCGTAGTAATGCTTGTATACGGCTAATAAGCACGCGGGGCTTTATAGGCTTGTTAATGTAATCGTCGGCACCGGCATCAAAGCCTGCTATCTGCGAGTAGTCTTCATTGCGGGCCGTTAAAAAAGCTATCAGCGTGTTTTTAAGAGTCTCGTCTTCCCTTATCATGCGGCAGGTTTCAATGCCGTCCATATCGGGCATCATCACATCCAGCATTATCAGTTCGGGCTTTACTCTTTTAGCCGTTTGTATGGCCTCTTTGCCGTTATTGCTAACGAATACCTCATAGCCCTCGCGCTTAAGGTTATAGCTAATGAACTCTAAAATATCAGGTTCATCATCTACTATAAGGATTTTAAAGTTAGCGTTGGTGCTCATTGTTATTATTTTGCGGCTAAATTATTACTTCAACGTAAAGTTAAGATTAAGAATTGATTTCTATTCCTTTAAACTTCTACCGTACCCCGATACACAAATTTAACAGGGCCGCTTAGCCAAACGTCTGTAAATTTTCCATTTTGGTGTACAAAGTGTACACGCAAATTGCCACCTGTGGTTTGTATTGTATAGGTATTGTTATCGTTTTCGGCGCCATGCAGGTAAGCAGCAATAGCAGCGGCTGTTACGCCCGTTCCGCACGATAGGGTTTCGTCCTCAACACCGCGCTCGTAGGTGCGTACATCTATCACACCGTTGTTATCTGCTACAAAGTTAACATTCGTTCCTTCGGCGGCAAAGCGGCTGTTGTAGCGCACTGCGCGGCCATCGGCAACGGGGTCAATAGCATCAACATTGCCTACAAAGCGCACATAGTGTGGCGAGCCTGTGTTTAGGTAGTAATCGTTACCAATTTGCTCAAAACCGTTTACATCAATCATTTTAAGGCTTATATCCCAAGCGCTGCCTTCGGCTTTGTTTATAGTACTTTGATGTGGGCCGTCAATGGCGGTAAATGCAGCTTTGTTATTAATCAACCCCAAATAATTAGCAAAGGCAGTAATGCAACGCCCACCGTTGCCACACATGCTGCTGGTGCGGCCGTCAGAGTTATAGTACACCATTTTAAAGTCGGCACCATCAGTAGGGGCCAGTATAATCAACCCATCGGCACCAATACCAAAGTGGCGGTCGCACAGGCGTTCTATAATGGGTTGGGTTAAAAAAGAATAGTTGGTAGTGCGGCCATCCAGCATGATAAAATCATTGCCGGTGCCTTCAAACTTATAAAAAGAAAGTGTCATTTATTGATTGAGTAATGCTAGGAGGTTTTTATCGGCCACCGGGCTCAGGCTTGCAAAATCCTCGGTAGGTTCTAACCTAAAATAGATATCGCGGTTTTTAAGAAATACATTGCTACCAACCGATACAAGGCTAATGTCGTCGGCTTGGTAAATGCCAAACAACACAACTTTGCCGCGCCCTAATTTGTAGCCGCGATAGTTTATTGGCGATTTCCAAAACTCTACCGTATAGTTTGCAGGCAGATCAGCCGGTTCAATATCAGCCGCTTTGGCCATGGCGGTATCTATAGCATTTGCGCCCGATGCTGTTAGGCGTATCAGTTTTATTGTTTTGGTATACAGCAGTTCATCTTTCTTCACCAACAGGCTCAAACTATCTACCGGCAAGCTATCCGTCAAGTACGACGTGGTGTCTAAACCCATATCGGCCCCCAAATCATCTACAGGTTGGACTTTTTCTACAATAACAATAGTGTCGGTTTTGCCTTTTGCAACGCCATTTTTAGGTAGCAGGCTATTTATTTGTTGCGACACTTTGTGCGAAAGTCGTTCAAAATCAAGCCATACAACGCCAAAGGCCACCAACATACCTATAAGTATGCCCAGTGCTAAAAATAAACCTTTCTGCTTGGCGGGTGTTTGCATAGTATTAATTCGCAAAGTTTACAAAAATAAACTTTACCTAATCACGTTAAAGTAAACAAAACAGAAAATTTCCTTCACTTTCCCCTTAAACCAGGGCAATCAGGCACAAAATTTGTTAAGAAGATGAACAGAAATAAAATAACAATTACAGCTATGAAAAAATACCTCATTGTTTTTGTAGCCGCTGCCCTAGGCGGCTTTACCTCAATTGGCGCGTACAAGTATATGGAGAGCGAAAGCGCCACTACTAAGTCATTCGGGCAACCGGCCCCCGTTAAATTTACTTCATCCATACCACCCGAAGCCGGTATTGATTTTACTACCGCCGCCGAAATGTCGGTACATAGCGTGGTACACGTAAAAACTACTTACGAAGCTAAGCAAAGCCAAGGCATGCAAGGTTTTGACCCCTTCCGCGATTTTTTTGGCGGCCAGGGTTTTAACTTCGAAATGCCCAACCAAGGGCCGCAAATGGGTAGTGGCTCAGGCGTTATCATATCTGCCGACGGCTACATTATTACCAACAACCACGTGGTTGATGGCGCTGATAAAGTAAACGTTACCCTAAATGATAAACGTACCTATACTGCTCAGGTTGTGGGTGTTGACCCTAATACCGACCTTGCCTTACTTAAGGTAAATGAAAAGGATTTGCCCTTTATGACCTTTGGCAACTCTGACGAGGTAAAAACCGGCCAATGGGTACTGGCTGTTGGCAACCCGTTCAACCTTACATCTACAGTAACGGCGGGCATTGTAAGCGCTAAGGGCCGCAATATTAATATACTGGAAAACAACCCCAAAGCGGGTAAATTTGCCGTAGAATCATTCATACAAACCGATGCGGCTGTAAACCCCGGTAATAGCGGCGGAGCGCTGGTAAACACCAAAGGCGAAATGGTGGGCATAAACACTGCAATTGCCTCTGAAACAGGCTCGTATGCAGGCTATGCCTTTGCTATTCCGGCCAATTTGGTGCGCAAAGTAGCTAACGATTTGCTTGAGTTTGGCGAGGTGCAACGCGCATTTTTAGGGGTTTCTATACAAGATATTACCTCTGAATTTGCTACCGAAAAAGGCCTTAGTTCGTACGAAGGGGTATACGTATCGGCCGTGGCTGAAGATGGCGCTGCGCAAGATGCAGGCATTAAAGTAGGCGATATAATTACCAGTATAAACGGGGTGCGTGTTAGTAGCCCATCTGAACTGCAAGAGCAGGTAGCCAAAAACCGCCCCGGCGATAAAATTAATGTAGCTATAAAGCGCGATGGTAAAGAGAAAACCATGAACGTTGCGCTAAAAAACAAGAACGGCGGCACTACCTTTGTTAAAACCGAAAAAGGCTCAGCCTTAGGTGCTGATTTTGAGGTGCTTAGTAAAGAAGAAAAGGCGAAACTTAAAATAACCAGCGGCGTTAAAGTATTAAAGATAACCGCAGGCAGTTTGCGCAACTACGGTATTAAAGAGGGCTTTATTATTACCGAGGTTAACAATCAGCCCATTAATAGTGTAGACGACCTGAAAACCGCGTTTGACGCGTCAAAGGGCCGCACCTTTATAAAAGGCGTATACCCCGACGGAACCAAAGCCTATTACAGTTTTTAAATTATAGCTTTTTTCATTTACTGAAATAGGTCAATTATACCCTCCGGTTTTTTTAGCCGGAGGGTTTTTTATTTGCCAAAATGGCAACTGTCATTTTGTCTTTCAACTTAACTGCAAATCCACACTACTAATAGCATAAATAGTTGCTAAATAGAACATCCTATTTACTAAAACTTAACTCCTCAAAACGTATTTTGGTGTTTTTTTTCGCATAAAAACGCAAGTTTTTCGATTAAAAACCGCTAAAAAAGTTTAAAAACAATAAAAAAACAGCACAAAAAATACCTTTTTGGTAGAATAAATTTCAACACTTGTTTTTGTTGAAACAAACCTGCGCCATAGTTAATAGAAATCTGTGGGGTAGGTTTAGGGAGAAGGAAATTGACACGCTAAACTCCCCCGGCCTGCGGCCACCCCCTCAGGAGGGGGAAGAAAATCTCCCTCTTTGAGGGAGTACCGCGAAGCGGGGAGGGAGTTTTTACTCACCCCTCAAAATAGTAACTGTACCTTTTTTGATTTCTCCGGATGGTAATTGTAAAATATAATAATACACCCCATCCGAATTCATTTCCCCATCCCAATTATTGCCATAATTAGGGTTTGAATAAACCACATTTCCCCAACGGCTATAGACTGTTAATAGGCTGTTTGGTTGAAGGTTTTCTATTTTAAATGTTTCGTTTAATTGGTCGCTGTTTGGGGTAAAGACGTTGGGGATTTTAATTGGTAAAATTGTGTCGCATTGTGTTACGCTGACATCATCGATGTAGATATAAATATCTGTGCCTATATTATAGGGAGAAGTAATTAAACTGGTTTCAGTATCTAATTTAAAATTGCCTATTGTTAAATAGCTCTCTCCACCTTGTGCTTTATATACTCCTGAAAATAAAAGCCAATTTATAGTATCGTTAACAGCATTTTCATTTACTACTTGAGGAATAATATTTTGCAATGCAGGAGGCGGCCAAGCTGAGTTAAAATTTTCAGGCGGTATAGTTGAAAAATGAGCTTCAACATTATTTGTTAATGCATAAAAGTATTCGTCGGCAAATGAATAATAAAAGCTCACACAGTATATAGTATCATGAAGCAGTTCATTAGTCAGTTTTACTTGAATATATTCTCTGAAATTTTGAGTTATACTTGAATATATTATTAATCCTGCATACGCATTCCCGCTATGAGGGTATTGAAATCCGAGATAATTGTCTGGAATTGAACAATTATAAAAGGTAGAACAGGTATTAAAATAATCGGGAGAAGATGTAGTTGGGTTTTGCCAACTATTTGAGGATTCCAACTGGGCTAAATCAGTAGGACACATATCATACTCTTCAAAACTCCCATTCGGCACTAAATTAACCTGCGCTATTGCAGCCTGTGCAAGCAAAGCAAATAGTATGGTAATGAGGTGTTTCAAGGTGTTATAGTAACGGCTAAGGTAGGGGTTTATTGTGATTTATTTCAACTCTCCCCCTGCTAAGGGGGAGTACTCCAACGCAGTTGGAGGGAGGGGGTGGGTGAGATTAACCCACCTCCCCTTTCTTCCTTCCCGCTTTGCGGGAAGAAATTCATCCCCCTTCCTGAATCAAGTTCAGGACAGGCTCTTAGCAGGAGGGGAGTTGAAAATATACCCAAAACACAAAGCCCCATCCGCTTAGGCGGACAGGGCTTTGAACCAAAACATCAATCAGGTCGCTGCTATTGCAACAACGTTTTAAGTATCTCCATTACGGCTTTGTTATCGGCTTTGCCGGCAAGCTGTTTGCTGGCTACACCCATTACTTTGCCCATATCTTGAGGTGTACTAGCGCCAACCTGTGCTACAATGCCTTTAAGGGCTTCGGTAAGCTCCTCGCGGCTCATTTGCGCGGGCAGGTAGCGCTCTATAACATCGGCTTGCAGGGCCTCTGTTTTAGCCAAATCATCGCGGCCTTGGGTAACGTATATCTCGGCGCTTTCGCGGCGTTGTTTTACCAAACGTTGCAGCAGTTTTATTTCCGCATCGCCGGTTAGCTGCTCTTGTGCACCTTTCTCGGTCTGCGCTACCAATATAGCCGATTTAACAGCCCGTAAAGCCTCTAAGCTGTCTTTATCTTTGGCCAGCATGGCTGCCTTAATATCTGCGTTAATGTTATCTGCAAGGCTCATAACTAGTCTACGTTATCGTGTAAAAATGGGTTGTTGCGTTTCAATTCGGCATTGCGGTCAGCGCCTTCTTCCAGCGTGTAGCGCGATACTTGCGACTCGTCCGAAGGGGTTACGTTGTTCAATTCGATACCTGCACGTACGTAAGCGGGTACTTTTTCAATCTCGGTTAAGCCGGTTGATGTTTTTAGCTTAAGGCTCATCTCGCGCAGGCGGTTAATGCGGGCCTTGTTAAACTGGCTTTCCTCAGTCTCGTGGCTGCTTGTAGGCGGAACTACGTTGTTGGTAGTGGTATGTGTTTTTTCTTGTGGGTACACGGTACGCACCAATTTCTCCGACTTAATGCTGTCGTCAAAATTAATTTCCAACGGACGTATTGTGGTGTCTTTGCTCTCTGTTTTAGGCTCGTTAATTACCAATGGTGTAACGGTTTTCATCGTTGGCTCGTTGCTAACGGTAGCTTGTACAGTAGTAGTCGTTTCGGGTGTGTTGGTTTTCTCCGGCTCGGGCGTTAACATTTGTGTTACCGTAGGAGCAGTGAAATTGTTAGTGTTGGTTTCGGTTTTCAAAACGTGCACTACTTTCTCAGGCTGGTTGCGGTTTTCAAACGGCAACAGCGGTGCGGTGTTAAAGCCGGTAGCAATAATGGTAACGTTTATTTTATCGCCCAACAATGGGTCGTGGCCGGTACCAAAAATAATGTTGGCACTCATGCCCGCTTCTTCTTGTACAAAGTCTGATATTTCAGATACTTCGTCCATAGTAGCTTCAATATCACCTGCAGTAATATTTAGTAAGATGTGTTTAGCACCTTTAATGTTATTGTCATTTAATAGCGGAGAGGTAAGCGCTTGCTGTATAGCAAGGGCAGCGCGGTTTTCGCCCTCTGCTGTAGCAGAACCCATAATAGCCGAACCACCGTTTGACATTACCGTACGTACGTCTTCAAAATCAACGTTGATGTAACCTGTTACAGTAATGATTTCGGCAATGCCTTTAGCGGCAGTTGTCAATACGTTATCGGCTTGAGAGAATGCATCAGACAAACGCAGGTTGCCGTGCATTTCGCGCAGCTTATCGTTTGATATTACAAGCAATGTATCAACCGCCTGGCGCATATCTTCAATGCCTTCCTCCGCTTGCTGGCGGCGGCGTTTGCCCTCAAAGCTAAACGGCATGGTAACAATACCTACGGTAAGTATACCCATTTCGCGAGCCAACTTAGCTACGATTGGGGCAGCGCCTGTACCGGTGCCACCACCCATACCGGCGGTAATAAATATCATCTTGGTATCAGTACCCAAAATGTTTTGTACATCTTCAATGTTCTCAATGGCGGCATCTTTACCCACTTGTGGTAACGAGCCTGCGCCGCGGCCTTCCGTAAGGGTTGAACCTAATTGCAATTTTACCGGCACGGGGCTAAACTCCAACGCTTGCGCATCGGTATTGCACACGGCAAAATCTACACCTTTTATGCCTTGGCGAAACATATGGTTAACAGCATTGCTGCCACCGCCGCCTACGCCTATAACCTTTATAATTGAGGCGTATTCTTTTGGAAGATTGAAACGAATATTTTCCATAATATTATAATTTTTACTGATTGGTTTTGGTTGGTTGAAATTGGTTGTTATTTGTCTTCGTCGGCAAGCCAGTTCTCGGCTTTTTTAAACAGGTTTTCAAAAAAGGTTCCTTTCTTATCTTTTTTAGAATGGCCGGTAATTTTTTCTTCTTTAATAACCAGTGGTTGCTCTTCTTCAACAGCATAAGGCATGTTGTAGCTGCTTTTTTCTGCTTTGTCCAAGCCTTTAATCAATAGGCCTACACCTGTTGCAAACATTGGGCTGGTAACTTCTTCTACCATACCTTTTGCAAGATGCTCGTTAGGGTAACCAATACGGGTTGGCATGCCTGTAGAGTATTCAAATAACTGCGGAAGGTTTTTCATCATAGCGCCGCCACCGGTTACTACTATGCCTGCAATAAGCTTGCGTTTGTAGCCCGAATTTTTTATTTCGTAATCAACGTAATCAATAATTTCTGTCATACGGGCTTGTATGATGCAAGCCAAATTGTATTGCGAAATTTCTTTTGGCTCACGGCCGCGAAGGCCCGGTATGGCTATCATTTGGTTCTCTAAACTCTCGTGCGCAAAGGCGCTGCCGAATTTGGTTTTCAATGCTTCTGCCTGCAATTTGATGATGGTGCAACCTTCCTGAATATCTTCAGTAATAACGTTTCCACCAAAAGGAATAACGGCCGTATGGCGGATGATGCCATCTTTAAAAATAGCAATGTCAGTAGTGCCGCCGCCTATATCAACCAGTACAACACCGGCTTCTTTTTCGTCTTCGCTTAGTACCGCTTCCGACGATGCCAATGGTTCCAATATGATTTCAGAAACTTCTAAACCGGCTTTCTCTACACATTTTTTAATGTTGTTGGCAGCAGTCACTTGGCCTGTAATAACGTGGAAATTCGCTTCTAACCGAATGCCCGACATACCGATGGGTTTGGTTATGCCTTGTTCGTTATCAATGATGTATTCCTGCGGAAGGACGTGGATAATTTCCTCGCCGGGTTGCATTACCAAACGGAACATATCTTCAATCAACGCATCAATATCGGGTTGCGATATTTCATCATTGTTGCTGCTGCGTATGCGTATGCCGCGGTGTTGGTAGCTGCGTATGTGCTGCCCCGCAATGCCTACGTTTACAATTTTAATATCAACGCCCGAGCGTGTGCACGCCTCATCAAGCGCGCGTTTGATAGACTCTACCGTGCTTACAATGTTGGTTACAACACCGCGCGATACACCTACCGAATCGGTTTTGCCATACCCCAAAATTTCAACCTTACCGTGTTCTGTACGGCGGCCTACTATGCAGGCAATTTTGGTGGTGCCAATGTCTAAGCTGGCTACAATTTCATTTTCCATGGCTATAATTTTTTAGTGCACACTACTTGGTTTTTATACTTTAGGTTGATGGTTTGATAGGCGTTTAGCGTGCCTTGTGCTACCGCGTGCTTGTAAAACGAGCGCAACTTGCTAAACTTCTCTTCCATATTTTCGGCGGTGCCAAAAGCAATAATGTTATCGCCAATTTTTGGTACCAGTTGTATTTCATCGCCGGACAACACATACAGTTGGTCTATCTGTGCGTTCCACAAACTATCGGCTTTTATAAATTGTACCATGCGGTATAAATCATCAATCACCAATACGTTTTTCAATTTTTCATCGGCCTCAATTCCTTTCACCCCAAAGGTGTAGTAGGTAGAATATTTCTCGGTAATAAAGCCTGAAGCCACCGGAACGTGTGCTGTGTAGCGGTCGCTCAATGGCATCAACTCACCGTCTGCATCAATGTAGTAGCTGTC
Organism: Flavobacteriales bacterium; assembly: GCA_031412115.1. Lineage (GTDB taxonomy): Bacteria > Bacteroidota > Bacteroidia > CAMBQF01 > CAMBQF01 > CAMBQF01. Next base: position 12,067 of record JANOCJ010000404.1, on the reverse strand, counting down.
GCCCGTGTTGCCAATAACGCGCAGTATGGGTGTGCGCTCTGTTAAGCTGATTGTTAAATTTCCATCCAGCGTTACAAACACATCGGCGCTCTTTACGTATGGGTTGTTGTTCAACTCATCTTCCAGTTGCGCCAGGTTTATGTTGGGCAACTTTTGGCCTTGCAGCGCAATGCGTTTATCAGCAAATTCCTGCATCACTACAGCGCTATCTAAAAAGCGGTTTTCGGTAACGGTACGGGCAATGTTTATTTTAATTTTTGAACACGCAACCCCGCTGCTGGCGTGGTTGGTAAACGCCAACAAAAAGATAACTGCCACTACTGACAGCACCCAAAGCGATATGTTCAAAATACGTTTCATCTACAGGCCGAATTTTTTATTCAGCATTATTTTTATCGGTTCTACCAAAGTGTCAATATCGCCGGCACCCAGCGTTACTATCACTTCGTTACTTTCATTTTCCAACTCGCTTACCAAAGTGCTTTTGGTTGATAGGCGCTTGTTTGTGCTCTTCATCATATCCAGCAGCATGGTCGACGTTACGCCCTCTATGGGTAACTCACGCGCCGGGTATATGTCAAGCAAAATGGCCTCGTCCAGCATATCCAAGCTGCGGGCAAAGCCTTCGGCAAAATCGCGTGTGCGGGTAAAAAGGTGGGGCTGAAAAATGCCCGTAATTTTTTTATCCGGATACAACATTTTTACTGAGCGAATGGCCGAGTCAAGCTCTGTTGGGTGGTGCGCATAATCGTCTATGTACACAACGTGCGGGGTACGTACCATAAACTCAAACCTGCGCTTTGCACCTTTAAAGCTTTGCAAACCCTCTTTCACACTATCAAAGTTGGCTCCGGCAACGCTTGCAGCAGCAGCAGCAGCCACAGAGTTTTCAACATTGTGAATGCCCGGCAGGCCTAAGTGTATATTTTCGATTACACCGGTGGGCGTAATAATATCGTAAACAAAAAATCCATTTTCTACACGTAGCTGCGATGCCCTGTAATCAGCCTTTTCATCGCTTAAGCTATAGGTAAGTATGGTGGTGTTTTTTACTAAATCATCAATAAAATAATGGCGGCCATCCTTCTCAAATATCAAGTCGTTTTTAACAATGAGGGTGCCATTTTGCACTATTTTTTTCGCAAAATCAATATACGAAGTATGCATATTTTCCTTACTGCCGTATATGTCTAAATGGTCAGCATCGTTAGAAGTAATAACTGAAATATAAGGGTGTAATGTTAAAAATGAACGATCATATTCATCCGCTTCGGTTACTATTATACTCTCGCTTAAATTGCTGCTTTCGGGCAATATTAAGTTTGAATTATAGTTGAGTGTAATACCTCCTAAAAAGGCCGCTATATCAATATTTGCAACCTTTAGTATATGCGCCACCATGCTCGATGTTGTGGTCTTTCCATGCGTACCGGCAACAGCAATTGTCTTAGCTACTTTGGTAATTTCGCCCAATGCTTCCGAGCGCTTTATTACACGGTAACCATTGTCTTTAAAGTAGTTTAATTCAGCATGGTCTTTAGGCACAGCAGGGGTATAAACTACCAATGTTTTTACCGCATCCCTAAAACCGTCTTTTATCAAATTGATATCATCAGTATAATGTACTACAATACCTTCTTTTTCCAGCTCGTGGGTAAGTTCGGTTTGGGTGCGGTCATACCCCGCAACCTGCTTGCCAATGCGGTTGAAATAGCGGGCCAGGGCGCTCATGCCTATGCCGCCAATGCCTACAAAATATATGTTGTTATACTCGTTCACTCTTAACAAATTTTAGCACTTCATTAGCTATGATTGTTGCCGCATCGTGCATAGCAAGACGCGCAATATTTTGCTGCAAATTGTTTAGTTTTTTATCGTCATTCAGCAGGTTAAAAATTGCATTGCCCAGTTTATCCATAGCCTCATTATCTTTCACTAAAATGGCGGCATTTTGATTAACCAATGCCATTGCATTCTGTGTTTGATGGTCTTCGGCCACGTTAGGCGAAGGGACCAAAATACTGGCCTTATGCACCAAACATAATTCTGATACTGAACTAGCCCCAGCCCTTGATATTACAGCATCTGCAACAGCATAAGCATAGTCCATTTTTTGTATAAAATCAAATGCGCGAATGCCTTGGCCTTCGTACTGTTTTACGGCTTGTTTGGCTTGCTCAAAATAGCCTTTGCCTGTTTGCCATACCAGTTGTATATCGTACTTTGCAAACTCAGCCAATAGTTTTTCTATTGATTTATTTATGGTCAACGCACCCAAGCTTCCACCAATAACCAACACTGTTTTTTTGTTGGGGTTTAACCCAAACAATTCAATGCCGCGTATGCGTTTCCCCTCTAAATTATTTATGTCTTGCCTAACGGGATTGCCTGTTAATATTATCTTATCGGCCGGAAAGAAACGTTCCATACCGGGGTAGGCAACACAAATTTTCTCTGCCCATTTACCTAAAAATTTATTGGTAACACCGGCGTACGAGTTTTGCTCTTGTATTATAAACGGTAATTTTTTTAACGATGCAGCAAGCAACAATGGCCCGCTGGCGTAGCCACCAACACCTACTGCCACATCGGGCTTAAAGTTTTTTATAATACTCATTGATTGCTTAACACTGCCCAATAATTTAAAAGGCAACGTTAGGTTTGCCGTGGTTAACCTACGCTGTATGCCGCTAATATTAAGGCCTACAATGTTGTAACCCGCTGCGGGTACTTTCTCCATTTCCATTCGCCCGTTGGCGCCAACAAATAAAATTTCAATGCCTTCAACCTTTTGTTTTAATGCATTGGCAATAGCTATAGCGGGGAAGATATGTCCACCTGTACCACCGCCGCTAATAATTACGCGAATCTTTTTTTGCTCGTACAAGGGTTGTCCCTGGCCTGCAATAGACTGTGCGCGCTCGCCGTTTTCATGCGGCTTCGTTATGCCTGTTTTGGCTAAATTATTAGGCCACTGCGTACTCATTTCCGTCTATGTTTTGAGTTTCACTTGTGGTTTCTTTTCCGTCTTTGCGGCTTACACTTAGCAGTATGCCAATAGCCAAACTGGTAAACCAGATAGACGTTCCGCCCATACTTACCAGCGGCAAGCTTTGCCCCGTAACGGGGAATAAATGCACCGCTACGGCCATGTTTATCATAGCCTGAAAGACGAGCATAAAACAACTGCCCATAGCCAGTAAACTACCAAATGGGGTAGGGGCGTTGGCTGCTATTTTTACGCCCCGTAAGAGGAGTATTAGGTAGAGCATGATGATTATTGCCCCACCAATAAATCCGTATTCTTCAATAATAATTGCGTAAATAAAATCGGAGTAAGGCTCAGGCAAACTTATGCGCTGGGTACTATGCCCCGGGCCTTTGCCAATAATTCCACCGCCTGCAATAGCCATTTTAGCATGGTCTACTTGGTAGTTTTTATCATCATCTTCCGCAGGGTCCCCAACACCAGCAAACGATTCGATACGGGTTATCCACACACCAATACGGCCCTTTATGCCGAAGGCCGACATGATGAGTAGGAATAATCCGAAGGCTACAATTGCCCCGCCAACTGTGGCTGCAATGTATTTTACACTTACACGGCCAATAAACATTAGCACTATACAAGTGGTAAAAAGGATGGCTGCGGTAGAGAAGTTAGCCGGTAAAATCAACATACAAACAATACCAACAGGCAACATAATGGGTACAAAAGCCTCTTTAAAATTTTTGATGTTGGCCTGCTTTTTCGATAGGATACGCGCTAAGTACATCACCAACGCAATCTTAGCAAAGTCAGATGTTTGGAAGGTTAAATTAATAACCGGAACTGTTAACCAACGACTTGCAGAGTTTACATTAGTACCCGTTAAAAGGGTAATTGCCAGTAGGGGAATGGTGATGAATAAAAGTATTTGCGCAATGCGCGAATAGTAGTGATAACGTACCCAGTGTGCAAGGTACATTATGCCGAAGCCCATCATCAAAATAAATAAATGCTTAACCAGATAGAACTCGGTATTGCCCGATTGTTTATTAAAAGCAAGGGTTCCGGTAGCAGTATAAACCGCCACTACCGAAAACAACGACAGGATGAGCACTACGCCCCAGACAACCCGGTCGCCCTCTACTTTTATGCTTTTAAAAAACGTTTCCATCTTCTTTTTAGTTGGCAGTTGGCCGTTCGCAGTTGATAGTTTTATATCGCATTTTTGCTGCGAACTGTCCACCGTGAACTGTCAACTAGTTTACAGTTCGCGTACCGCAGTTTTAAACTGGCGGCCACGGTCTTCATAGTTTTTAAATAAGTCGAAGCTGGCGCAGGCAGGCGCAAGCAAAACAGTATCGCCTTTGGTAGCTAAACGGTAGGCTGCTTTTACTGCTGCTTTGGCGGTTTGCGTTTCCTCAATAGGAATATTCAAATCGCTAAATGCTTCAATAATTTTTTGGTTATCCACCCCAAGGCAAACAATAGCCTTTACTTTCTCGCGCACCAAATCTTTAATCATATCATAGTCGTTCCCCTTGTCAACACCGCCCAAAATCAACACTGTAGGGTTTACCATGCTCTCTAACGAATACCATGTAGAGTTTAGGTTAGTGGCTTTTGAGTCGTTGATGTACTCAATGCCGTGTACTTTGGCAACAAACTCCATGCGGTGTTCCAGGCTCTGGAAATCCATAAAGCTTTCGCGTACGGCTTCTTTACGAAGGTCTAATACACGGGCTGCAATACCTGCCGCCATGGCGTTGTAAACGTTGTGTTTACCTTTAATTGTTAGGTCGTCGATTGGCATAATTGATTGGGGGGTTGGATGGTTTATAATGATACTGTTGTCTTCGATGTATGCGCCCGAAGCCTTTCCTTTTTCAGAAAAAGCAAGCTGTTGAGCGTTGATGTGCGCGCGCTGTATGTACTGTAAAGTCAGTTCATCATCAGCACAGTAAATGAAAAAATCTTCGTTAGTTTGGTTTTGCGCTATGCGGAATTTTGCCGCAGCATAATTATCAAGTTGATAATCGTAACGGTCTAAATGGTCGGGCGTAATGTTGGTAAGAATAGCTATGTGTAAGCGGGTTTTGAACATACCGTCCAACTGAAAGCTGCTTAGTTCCAACACATAGTAATCGTAATTTTCTGTAGCTACCTGCTCGGCAAAACTCTTACCTATGTTACCACCCAATGCTACGTTAAGCCCTGCTTTTTGTAAGGTGTGATAGGTAAGCATTGTTGTGGTTGATTTGCCGTTAGTGCCAGTAATACCAATCAATGTAGCGTTGGTGTAACGGGCAGCAAATTCAATTTCTGATATAACGGGAATGCCTTTTGCATGAAGCTCTTTCACCATTGCCACCTTATCGGGTATGCCTGGCGACTTCACCACTTCTGTTGCATTTACTATTAATTCCGCAGTATGCTGGCCTTCTTCAAACGCTATATTGTGTTGATTTAGCTTGGCTTTGTACTCTTCTGTAATCATGCCTTTATCGCTAACAAACACGTCAAAGCCTTTGACTTTAGCCAAAATGGCCGCGCCTACACCGCTTTCGGCGGCGCCTAAAATCACAATTCTATGTTGGCTGGTGTTGCTCACAGTTAGCGTAATTTCAGTGTTACAATAGTTAGTATAGCCAAGGCCACACCTACAATCCAGAAGCGCGATACAATCTTCGATTCGTGAAAACCAAGCTTTTGGTAATGGTGATGGAGTGGCGACATTTTAAATATCCTGCGGCCCTCGCCAAAACGTTTTTTAGTGTATTTGAAATAGCTTACCTGTAGTATTACCGATAGGTTTTCTACCAAGAATATTCCACATAAAATGGGTATCAATAATTCTTTGCGGATAGCAATGGCAAACACCGCTATAATGCCACCCAATGCTAGGCTTCCGGTATCGCCCATAAACACTTGCGCGGGGTACGAATTGTACCACATAAAGCCAACGCAAGCCCCCACAAATGCACCAATGTAAACCACCAGTTCGCCGGTGTTGGGTATGTACATGATATTTAAATAATCGGCAAAAATGGCGTTGCCCGATACGTAGGCAAATATGCCCAACGTAGCGCCGATAATGGCTGATGAGCCTGCTGCTAATCCGTCTAACCCATCGGTAATATTGGCCCCGTTTGATACGGCAATTACAATAAATATTACTATCGGGATAAATATCAACCAGCCCCAGCGGCCATCTAAACCTAGCCATTCAACCAAACGGCTATAATTAAACTCGTGGTTTTTAGTAAAGGGCAAAGTCGTCTTCATCGACTTCTGGTTAACCGCATATACCGGCTTACCATCAATTTGCATTACAGTAATGTTGTTGCCCAATTCACCATCTTGAATTTGCACTTGTTTAGCAATGGGCGTGTTAGGATCCATCTTAGCTTTGATAGAATCTACGCGGGCTTTAAGTGGTGCCGGAAGTTCCGATTCGCTGTAAATTTCTTTTACCACAACCGATGGGCTGAAATAGAAAACTGCGCCTACCAATATGCCAATTGTTAGCTGGCCTACAATTTTATACCTCCCTGCAAGGCCTTCTTTGTTTTTCTTAAATACTTTAATGTAATCATCGGTAAAACCTATTAATCCTAGCCAAATGGTAGATAATACCATGATGATGATGTAGGTATTGTTCAGCTTTGCAAACAGTAAAACAGGTATTAAAATAGAAGCTAAAATAATTAGGCCACCCATTGTTGGTGTGCCTTTTTTAGAGCCTTCGCCCTCTAAGCCAAGGTCGCGTACAGTCTCGCCAATTTGCTTGCGGCGGATGTAATCAATAATGCGGCGGCCAATTATCAAACTGATAAAAAGCGACGTGATGATAGCCATTGCCGCGCGGAATGAGATGTATTGAAACACTCCCGCACCGGGGAAATTGAAATGTTGGTCGAGGTATGTGAATAGGTAGTATAACATTAGCTATTCAATTGGTTAAAGGTTTCTTTCAATACTTCCATGTCGTCAAAAGGATGCTTTACGCCTTTTATCTCCTGGTATTTTTCGTGGCCTTTGCCTGCTACTAAAATGATGTCGCCATCTTTTGCCAATGAACATGCAGTGCGTATAGCCTCGCGGCGGTCGGTCACTTTCAGTACTTTTTTATAATGCTGTGGCTCAACACCGGCCTGCATTTCAGCAAGAATGGCTTCGGGGTCTTCGCTGCGCGGGTTGTCAGAAGTAAGGATAACGCGGTCGCTCAACTCGCAGGCAATCTTTGCCATTAGCGGGCGTTTGCTCGTGTCGCGGTCGCCGCCACAACCAATAATTGTTATCACCTGCTCATTACGGGTGCGTATGTCGGCAATGGTTTCCAATATATTTTCTAATGCATCAGGCGTATGCGCATAATCAACAATAGCAGCTATTCCTTTGTTAGATTTGATGTATTGAAAGCGGCCCTCCGGTGGAGATAGCGCACTAAGGGCAGTCAAAATATCAACCTTATGTTCGCCCAACAAAACGGCGGTAGCATATACTGCTAGTATGTTTGCAGCGTTGAAATTTCCAATTAGCTTAGTCCAGAATTCCTGCCCGTCAATAATTAAATGCAAGCCGGTAAGGTTGTTTTCCAACACTTTGGCTTTGTAATCGGCCATGTTTTTAAGGCCATAGGTATAGCGTTTGCCTTTGGTGTTTTGCAACATAAACGGGCCGTTACGGTCATCGGCATTTGTTAATGCAAAAGAACCATACGGCATAGTGTCGAAGAATTTCTTCTTCGCATCGCGGTAGTTTTCAAACGTTTTATGATAATCTAAATGGTCTAATGTTAGATTGGTAAATACCGCGCCGGTAAACTCAACGCCGGTAATTCTGTTTTGGGCTACAGCGTGCGAGCTAACTTCCATAAACACATACAAGCAGTTTTGCTCCACCATATCAGCCAGCAAAGCATTCAGTTTTATAGGGTCGGGAGTGGTGTGGGTAGAAGGGATTACCTCGCTGCCAATTTTATTTTCTACCGTAGATATTAAACCGCACTTATGATTTAACGCAGTAAAAAGATTGTACAATAATGTAGCGCAGGTAGTCTTTCCATTCGTTCCGGTAATGCCTATCAAACGCATGCGGGTAGAAGGGTTTCCGTAAAAGTTAGAAGCAATATTGCCTAAGGCAAAAGATGAATCGCTAACGCGGATATAGGTAATAACTTCGTGTTGCTCTGCCGGCAATTCTTCGCAAACAATAGCAATGGCACCGTTTTCAATGGCTTGGTCAATGTAGTTGTGGCCATCAACCGCAGTGCCGCGCACCGCAATAAACAACGACCACGGCTCAACGGCACGAGAGTCGACAGCAATGCTGGCAACAGGGGTTTCGGTATTGCCTACCACCTCCAAAATGCCTGCTTTGTACAATATGTCTTTCAATACTTTCATTGCGCCAGTTCAAGTATTACAGGTTGTGTTATATCTACAGTGCTGCCGCCGCTTACCGACTGCCTAATTACTTTTCCGTAACCAATGGTTTTTACTTTTACGCCTACATTTTCCATTAAAAAGAGGGCGTCTTTCAGGCTCATGCCTGTTACATCAGGTATTGATTTTTCGCTAACCTGTGTAGCTCTTACATTGGCTTTGCGGCCTGTAACACTAGCCGTTGCCCATGGGCCATCGCCCGATGCGGTTACGGTATAGCCTAAATTTTTTGATGCTTCTTCAATATCCAACACTGCCCCTTTGGCAATAAGTGGCTGCACTTTTAAAGTGCTGTCTTTTGTAGGTCGATGGAAGTCTAAATCCAGCGCATATACTTTATCAGCTACGGCTTTAAATACCGGCAACGCTACTTCGGCTGCATAGTAGCCGCCCGTTACGGGGTTGCTGATGTATACAATGCACGAGTATTTTGGCTTATCGGCAGGAAAGTATCCAACAAATGATGCGTTGTACGTTTTCTTTCCTTCAATGCTATAGCCGCCCGTGCGAGACATTACCGCAGTGCCCGTTTTGCCACCTACCTGAAATAAACATTTTTGTAATTTGCGGGCAGTGCCATGTTCGCCTTGCACAACGCCTTCCATCATTTTGCGGGCCTTTGCTGCTGTTGCAGGACTGCATACTGCTTCGGCCAAAACAGCAGGGGCAAATACTTCAACAGGCCTGTCTTGGTAGCGGATTTCTTTTACCAAGCGCGGTTTCATCATTTTGCCGTTGTTGGCAATAGCGTTGTAAAAGGTTAATGTTTGCAGAGGCGTCATTTCCAACTCATAACCATGCGCCATCCAGGGAATAGATGTGCACGACCAGTATTGTTTTGATGGGTCTTTTATGTTCGGTGCAACCTCGCCCGGAATATCAATACCGGATGGCTCTGTAATGTGCATAGCCTTAAATCGGTCGTATAATTTTTGCGGCTTGCCGTTGTATGCATTGTATAACGCCGATGCTATTACCACGTTCGACGACATTTCAAATGCCTGCTGAATGGTAACTTTTCCGCTGGTTGCGTGGGCATCAACCATGCGTTTGCCATCGCAAAAAACACGTGCGCCACCATAAGCATCTTGCAGTTGGTTTGGAGAGATTAAACCATCTTCCATACCCGCTATTAGCGACATTAATTTGAAGGTAGAACCCGGTTCTGTTTTAGTGCGGATGGCATGGTTTAGGCTTTCGTAGTAGTGGCCATCATTACCACGGTTAAGGTTGGCCATGGCTTTAATATCGCCGGTGGCTACTTCCATCAACACCACACAACCATAGGCTGCGCCGGTTTCTTCCAGCTTTTTCATCAGCTCATTTTCTGCAACGTCTTGCAGGTTTATATCAATGGTGCTGATAATGTCTTTACCATTCTCAGGTTCTTCCGAATTTTCATCATTAATAGGCCTCCACAACCCGCCCGACATTTTTTCCATTAAGCGTTTGCCGCCTTTGCCTTGCAGGTAGTTGTTGTAGCTGCCTTCCAACCCTAATGAGTCGGTAGTGCGGCCAAGGGTACGTGCGGCCAACATGCCAAATGGCAACTGGCGTTTGCTTTTTTGCTCTAGTATTAATCCGCCTTTGTAAGGGCCTTTTCTAAATATGGGCAGCTTTTTTACCGCCAGCATTTCATCGTAACTAACGTTACGTTTAATAAGCATAAAGCGGCTTTTGCTTTTGCGTGCGCTAACTAGTTCGCGGCGGTATTGGTTGCGGGGTTTGTCTTTAAAAAGTTGCGCCAAACCAATAGCTAATGAGTCTATGCCTTTTTCAAAAATCTCTTTAGTAATAGGCCCTGCGTTAATGTCGCAAAACACATCGTATACAGGTACCGATGTAGCAATTAATAAATTATTGGCATCGTATATATTGCCGCGAATGGCTTCTACCTCGCGGTACACAAGTGTATGCTCTTCAGCTTTTTTACGTAGCTCATCGCCCTCAACAAATTGCACGCGCAGCACCTGCACCATAATGGCGAAGCCTAAAAGGCACACCAAAAAGTAGGTGATGTAAATGCGGCGTTTTATTTGTTTTATTGCGTCCACTTAGTTCTTTTTCTTTTTGCTTACGGTTAGTTTTACCGGCGGTACAATAGCCTCGCGCAAACCCATTTGGGCGGCCTTTGTAGCTACGGCGCTTTGGCGTGTTTTTTCGGCCAGTTTACTTTGGGCGCTTATGTATTCGCCCTGCATTTGTATAATATCTTTAGTAGTTTTTGTGCTCTCGCGTATGGTTTTTTCGGCGTAGTAAGCGTTGGCTATATACAGTACTACTATGCCCGCCAAAAAGAACAGAAAGGTTATTTGGCGCGCCGCATTTTGGCGTTTCAAAAAGCTACCGTCCAATACCGAAAAAAAAGTATCGGCCATACGGTTGCTTTTCTTAGCTGGTTGAGCAGGCGCTGTCACCTCAACCTCTTGTTCAGGTTGGGTTTCAGGCTCTTTATATTTATTTCCGCTCATTGGGTATTATTGATGTTTTGGTCTACTCTTTATAACTTTTCGGCTATGCGCATTATGGCGCTGCGTGCCCTTGGGTTTTCTTTTACTTCCGCATCGGTAGCGGTTACTTTTTTCAGCACTTTAAAAGGCACATTCGGGTTTCCGAAAAAGTCCTTTTCAATCTTGCCTTCAAAATTTCCACTCTTTATAAAGTTCTTTACCAGCCGGTCTTCCAGCGAGTGGTAGGATAGTACCACTAATCTGCCGCCCGGCGCCAATGTTTCTACCGTTTGGCTTAAAAACTCTTTCAGCACCGTTAGCTCTTCATTCACTTCAATGCGTATGGCCTGAAAAAGCATGGCCGAAAATTTATCGGCGTACTGTGCCGGTATGTTTTTCTTCACCGTTTCAATCAATTGCCCTGTGGTTTCAATAGGGCCTTGCTTGCGGCGTTCTACAATTTGTGTAGCCAGTTGGCGTGCGTTGCGCAATTCGCCGTACTGAAAAATCACATCAGCCAGTTTACTTTTGTCGTAGTCATTCACCACCTCATAAGCGCTCAATGGCTTGGTTTTATCCATGCGCATATCCAGCCGTGCATCAAAGCGTGTGGCAAAGCCGCGTTCGGGGGTATCTATCTGGTGCGATGAGATGCCTAAATCGGCCAAAATGCCGTTTACCGGCAGGGCTTTGTGCAACTTGAGGTGGTTTTTTAAAAACCTGAAGTTTGATTGGAAAAGAACGAAATGGTTATCCTTTGGGGCGTTGGCTACAGCATCAGGGTCTTGGTCAAATGCATATAGTTTACCGCCGTCAAGCCTTTTCAAAATTTCTGCCGAGTGGCCGCCGCCGCCAAAGGTGACGTCGACGTAAATGCCGGTGGGCAGAATGCTTAGAGCATCAATGCTCTCTGTGAGTAGTACGGGTTTATGATAGGCCACCTTCTTGTCCCTCATTTAAGTTACCCAGCACTTGCTCTGCCAAGGCCGACATGGCTTTCATGTCGAACTTAGAAGCTTTATCAAACTGTTCTTTCGCCCAAATTTCCACATGGTCTAATGATGCTTGCATCACTATCTCTTTGTCAACTTTGGCATACTCCAACAGCTTTTTGGGTATGAGGAGGCGGCCGCTATCGTCGAGTTGAACCTCGGTAGCGCCATTCAAAATGAATCGGGTTACTT
>JANOCJ010000403.1:0-8013 GCA_031412115.1 Flavobacteriales bacterium | reverse complement strand
ATAATGATTGATGGCAAATCGGGCCTGATGAATGGCGAGGGAAAAGAGGTGCTGGCACCTAAGTACGACTGGATTAACCCCATGGTAACAACTTACGGTTACCTGCAAGTAAAAATGGGCGACAATGCCGGTATTATTGATACGCTGGGCAACGAGGTTATTGGCACTACCTATCAGGCGGTTTTTCCGCTGTCGGCAACACTTTTTGCGGCCAAGCAAAATGAAAAATGGGGTATTATAGATTTGAATGGAAACCAAAAAATAGACTTTGAATTTCAAACTATTGCCACCATGTACCAAGATCGTATTTTGGTTAAGAAGGACAAAAAATGGGGAATAATTGACAGTGCCGGAAAGTTTATTGTTGAGCCTAAGTACGATAAGGTTGACCATACCAGCTTTGCCAAAGGGGCACTGCCGGTGCGTGGCAACAAACAGGTGTTTTTGGTAGATATGGATGGCCGCGAATTGTTGGGTAATTTTCAAACACTGCAATCAAAACTAGCCAATGGCAATGTATGGGAGCGCGATGGCGATGGATGGAAACTATCAGGTAGCGCTACGGCAACCTACCCACGCTTGCGCTGGTATTCGCCCAAAATGACGGTAGCTTACCAAGGCACTAAAATGGCTTTGGTTGATAATAATGGAAAGCTTTTAACAGGGTATGATTATGATACTATACGCTATATAAACGCTGGTTTGGCTTGTGTGGTAAAGGGCAAAAAAAACGGGCTTATTAACAACGCGGGGCAAGTAGTTTTGCCTGTAAACTATTACCTTATAAGCACCGTAGGCCAAGGCATGTGCGCCGTTTGCGAAGGAAATGTTGAAGTAAAAAAACGCAATGGCACCGGCTTGCCCACTAAATATATTGTTTGCAAATGGGGCTTTACCGATAGTACCGGACGTATGATTATTCAGCCTGAATTTGATAACTACGAAGAGTTTTTAAATGGCTATGCGCCCATATCGCAAGGCAAAAAACTGGGGTTGATTGATAGTACAGGCAAGGTAATATTTAAACCTAAATACGACCGTATTACGCCATTTCAAGGCAAAATAGCCTTTGTAAAGTTAGCCGGTGGCTGGGGGGTGATAGATAACAATGGCAACGAATTGATTGCCCCAAAATATGCCGAGGATTACCGCCTTGCATTGCCCAATACGCCCCCGCAGCTAAGGGCAGGTTATTACCCCAAGTTAGACCACGGCTATGCCGTTGTTTTTGAAGGCCGCAAATGGGGTTTGATTGATAGTTTGGGCAAGGTGGTGGTTGATGGCAAATACGATAAAGTATATGTCAACTCCAATCCAACATCCAATATTATAGCACTGGTATCTTACAAAAAAAAGTGGGGCGCTATTAATGCCTATGGCGATGAAGTGATAAAGCCGCAATATTCCTCTATGTTGGAGTTTAGCGAAGGGTTATCGCGTGTGGCTGTTGGTGTTTACTATGGCTATGTGGATGAAAAAGGGGTAGATGTAATAGAGCAATCGTTTAAACTAGCCGGTGTATTCAAAAACGGCTGGGCTACGGTAGCGGTGCTTACCCGCAAGGGCCAAGCCAAGTTCTTTTTAATAGATAGCGCAGGCAACCCAATGCCCATGCGGTAAGTAGCAAATTCATTTTTTGTTGAAATTGTGAACTATAAGTAGACAAAGAGACATAGCCCATAGTTTCAACTATGGTATTAGATTGTGTATAATTTGGATAAAAAAGAAAAATCCTCTCGGCTCTCAACTCTCGGCTCTTTCCTATAATTCACTAACTTTGTAAGATGGAAAATAACGAGAATCAGAACCAACTGAATATAGAATTGAGTGAAGAAATGGCCTCGGGCCAATATTCAAACCTTGCGGTAATAACCCATTCAAACGCTGAGTTTGTGGTAGATTTTATACAGGTAATGCCCGGCGTGCCTAAGGCCAAAGTAAAATCGCGCATTATACTTACCCCGCAGCATGCCAAACGTTTTTTAGCCGCGCTAAGCGATAATATACAGAAGTTTGAAGATGCCAACGGCGAAATTTCTGAGCCTAGTACCGATGCTATGCCAAGCTTTCCTATGAACTTTGGCGGCCCTCCGGCACAAGCATAATAAATCCTTTTCCCTTCTTAAAATATGCAAATGAAAACCATCTGCCTCACCCTCTTTTTGTTTTTATCTGCCGCTGTTAACGCGCAGGATTTTACCGCCCAAGCGGCCCAAATTACCGCCGAAGGCAAAAAGCTGTACAGGCTTGAACGTGCCTCGTGGGTAGGTACTGATGTTATGCAAGACAGGCTGAAAGAGAAAGAGCAGCTTAAAGTTGGCGGCTATGTTTCGTACAAAGATGGCGATAGGTATACCTGTGTGTTTTTTACATCCAGCGAAACTGCGCCTAAGGTGTTATATAGCGTATCGTTTGATACTACCTACAATATAGAGAAGGCTGTTATATGGAGTGGCACCCGCGATTTGACAGAGCCGGAAAATGAACTTTTTCAACTTCGCCAAAAAACCATTGGCTTGGTTAAATTGGATAAATTTTTTGAGCGCGAAAAGGGAACTACTTTTAATATTGTACCTATTATAGAAGGCGATAAAAGGGAGGTATACATCCTTACTGCCACCAATGTTAGTGGCCAAATATTTTTTGGTACGGATTATTATATCAGCTTTGATGCCACACTGGGTGTAACATCAAAAAAGGCGTTCCACAAAAGCTTTGTACAGGTTAGCTCATCGGGCGGAAAAGACGCCGTAACGGTGCATGAGCACGACAGCAAAACCGAGGAGCTGATTACCGCTACCGATATTTGCACCCTAATGCTATACCATGGCATTACCCGTTGGAGCCAGCATATTGTAATTGGTAAAAACTACGTGTCAATGTGGGATTGTAAAAAGAAAACGTTGACCATTATTACTGCCAAAGAATTCAAAAAAATATCAAAAGAGTTGATAGGTAAATAATCAAAGTAGGGGGCAGGTTGTTATTTTAGAGAATTTTTGTAAATTAGAATTACCATTATATTGCATGAATCAGGCAGAGATAAACGCATTGATAGATTTATTAGACGACCCCGACCAGGAAATTTTTTACAGTATCCGCGACCGTTTAATATCGTATGGAGAAGAGGTTATACCTGAGCTGGAAAATGCGTGGGAGGCTTCGTTCAACAATGTTGTGCAAACCCGTATTGAGGATATCATCCACAACATACAATTTACTAATATTAAACACAGGCTGGCCCTATGGGCTGAAAAGCTTGACCCAAACCTGCTGGAAGGGGCTATTTTAGTTGCTAAATACCAATACCCCGACCTTGACGAAGAACGCGTAAATAACAAAATAGAAGTTATTAAGCGCGACATTTGGCTGGAGCTGAATGTAAACCTTACGGCCTTAGAGAAGATACGGGTAATGAACCATATCATTTTCGAAATACACGGCTATAGCGGCAACACCGCCAACTTTCATGCCCCGCAAAATTCGTATTTAAACAATGTCTTGGAGAGCAAAAAAGGCAACCCGCTTTCGCTTTCTATCCTTTATTCTGTAATAGCGCAAAGCCTTGGATTGCCGGTGTATGGCGTAAACCTGCCCGAGCATTTTATATTGGCCTATAAAGATACCGACCCCGAAATGGCTGCCATTATGCGCACCGATAATACCCATGGGGTGTTATTCTACATCAACGCATTTAGCAAAGGCTCGGTGTTTGGCAAGCGCGAGATTGATACCTTTTTAAAGCAGATAAACATGAAGGCCATGGACATGTTTTATACTCCATGTTCCAATGTTGATATCATCGTTCGTATGCTGCGCAACCTTATTGGCGCCTATGAAAAACTGGGCTACCCCGAAAAGGTAAAAGATTTGGAAGAACTGCTAACAGCCATTACCAAACACGAAGACGGAAAGGATTATTAAATCTTTCCTTTTGCCCTATCCTGCCACTGTTTATTGAATGATTTTTGGGCAATTTTTGGTAGTTCGCGCCTATCGCCCCAAGCCCCTTTAAAGAAGGATGCTATAAAGAAGTTTTTAAGCCCGGCACCACCGCGTTCCATACTCTTGCGGCTCATCATAGCATTCTTAAAAAAGTACATTGATAAACGTTCGCTGGTGCTGGTATGCTTTTGCTCAACCGCATCGCGGCGGTTATATAGCAGGTGTTCGTGCAATTTAATTTTTACCGGGCAAACCTCGGTACATCTTCCGCAAAGCGATGAGGCATAGCTTAAGTGCTTAAACTTATCCATGCCGCGCAAATGCGGAGTTATAACAGAGCCTATAGGGCCACTGTAGGTAGTGCCGTAAGTATGGCCACCAACGCTTTGGTAAATAGGGCAGGCGTTTAGGCAGGCACCGCAGCGTATGCAATTTAAAGCTTCGCGCTGGTGCGGTTGCGCCATAAGGTTGGTACGGCCGTTATCCAACAGAATAACATACATCTCCTCAGGGCCATCGTATTCTTCGGCTTGGCGTGGGCCAAGGCAAATGTTGTTGTATACCGTTACGTTTTGTCCGGTGCCGTAGGTAGATAGCAAAGGCCAGAACAAGTCAAAATCAACCATGCTGGGTATGGTGCGCTCAATACCCGCAATAGCAATGTGTACTTTGGGGTATGATACCGCCATTACAGCGTTGCCCTCATTCTCGGTAAGCGCTATAGCGCCCACATCGGCCACAATAAAGTTAGCGCCCGATATGCCCAATTCGGCCGTAGTAAAATCTTTACGCAAAGCTTTGCGCACAAACATGGTAATTTCTTCGGGCGTACTATCAGGCGGCATGCCTTCTTTCTCGTGAAAAAGCTTGGCCACATCGCCCTTAGACTTGTGCATGGCAGGGGTAATAATATGGTAAGGCAATTCGCCATCCATTTGTTGTATTACCTCGCCAAGGTCAGTCTCTACCGGCCTTACGCCGTGTTTGGGCATTATGTCGTTAAAGTGTATTTCTTCCGTTATCATCGACTTTGACTTAACGGCCGATTTGGCACCTATTTCTTTCGATATTTCAATAATGGCGTTTATAGCCTCAGTAGCATCTGTAGCCCAAATAACTTTGCCTCCGCGCTTGGTAAATGCGGCCTCAAACTCAATGAGGTACTTATCTAAATTATGTATTACTTTACTTTTAATGTAGGCGGCGCGCTGCTTAGCCAATTCCAAATCGGCGTACTGCTTTTTGCCTTGTATTACTTTAGCATCGTACTTGCCAATGTTCCAAAGCAGTTTGCGGCGGTGTTCCTTATCAAAGGATTTCCTATCCGAATCAACCAAAAAATCTTTAGACAGCGATGACATAAAGGCTACTTAATGAAGTGTTTGTAAATATCATTTCCGTTGGCAAACAATAACAATCCAAGCACCAAAATCAACCCAATGTATTGGGCAATTTCCATGGCTTTTTCGCTGGGTTTACGGCGGGTAATAATCTCGTATAAAAGGAACATAACGTGCCCACCGTCAAGCGCCGGTATGGGCAGTATATTCATAAATGCAAGGATGAAAGATAGTACGGCGGTAAAGCTCCAAAAGCGTTCCCAATCCCACGTGCGGCTGTACTGGCTGGCTATAGAGGCAAAGCCCCCAATTTGCTTGGCGCCTTGTTTGGTAAATAAAATTTTAAACTGGCGGCCATAATTGGTTAAAATAGCCCCACCACGGTGCATAGCAGCAGGTAATGCACCAAAAAAGCTGTAATCGGTATGGTCTATAGTAAAATACTTATCAAGCGATGCCGGAAAAACGCCTAAAGCCGTTTCTTCGGTCATTTTATGTTTCTTCAAAACAACGGTATCAGTACTGTTGCGCAATACAGTAACTACAACGTCTTTGTTTTTGTATTGCTTCATTACCTCGCGTATTTGCACAAAGTAATTTATAGGCCGGCCATTAATATCAATAATACGGTCGCCTTTTTTAATGCCCATGTCAACGCCTGCATAATCAGGTATTACAGAGTCTACATCGGCCGGAAAAGCCTCGTAGAAATAGGCGCTTTTTTCTTTGCCTAACAGGCTGTCGGTGGTAAAGCCTTTGGGTATGGTAATGTTTAATTTTTGGCCATTGCGCTCTACTATAACGGTTGAGTTGCCGTTATCTAACAAAAGCTCACGGTTAATTTCATTTAGCTCGTCGGCATCATTGCCTACAATGCCTAATATTTTATCGCCATCTTTAAAACCCAATTGTTTTATAGAGGTATCGGCCACAACAACGCCGTATTTTAAATTAGTTGCAGGCATAGAGTCTTGCCCGTAGGCAAACAGCATCATCCACAAAATGAATACACCCAATATTACGTTTACGGTAACACCGCCCACCATAATAATTAAACGCTGCCAAGCGGGCTTAGAGCGGAATTCCCACGGTTGGGCGGGCTGTTTCATTTGCTCTTTGTCCATGCTCTCATCAATCATACCCGCTATTTTAACATAGCCGCCAAGGGGCAGCCAGCCAATGCCGTATTCGGTTTCGCCTTTTTTAAATTTAAAAACAGAAAACCAGGGGTCGAAGAAAAGGTAGAATTTTTCTACGCGGGTTTTAAAAAGTTTAGCGGGGATAAAGTGCCCCAGCTCGTGCAAAACAATCAGTATAGATAGGCTTAGTATAAACTGTGCAACCTGAATTAGTATGTCCATTTGTTATATTAAATGCGATGCAAAGGTACGGGTTTCTGCGTCGCTTTGTAAGTAATCGTCCAACGTTGGTTTTTCAATAAAAGTACACTTAGCCATAGATTGTTCTATGATTTCGGGTATCTGCATAAAGCCAATTTTGTCTTGTAGAAACGCAGCAACGGCTATTTCGTTCGCGGCATTTAAAATACAAGCCATATTACCGCCTTTATTCAGTGCCTCAAAAGCCAGTGGCAGACAACGGAAGGTTGCAGTATCGGCCTGTGTAAAGGTTAGCTGCGGATAATCAATAAAATTAAAACGCGGGTAATTAGATGGCAAACGGTAAGGGTAACCTAGCGCGAATTGTATGGGCAGCTTCATATCGGGCAGGCCCATTTGGGCTTTAATGCTGCCGTCGGTAAACTGCACCATGCTATGGATGATAGATTGCGGGTGTACAATCACATCAATCTGCTCGGGCTTTAGGTGGAAAAGCCATTTGGCTTCAATCACCTCCAGGCCTTTGTTCATTAGTGTTGCAGAGTCTATGGTTATCTTAGCTCCCATATCCCAATTAGGGTGCTTTAGGGCTTGCGCTTTGGTAACGGTACTCAATTCCTCAATGCTTTTGCCCCTAAACGGCCCGCCCGAAGCAGTAAGGATAATCTTCTCTACAGGATTATGAAACTCGCCTACCAAACACTGAAATATCGCTGAGTGCTCCGAATCGACAGGAAGGATATTAACGGCTTTTTGCTGCGCTAGTTCAGTAACCAATTGCCCGGCTACAACCAGCGTTTCTTTATTGGCTAGCGCAATAGGTTTGCCTGCGTTAATGGCGGCAATAGTGGGTTTTAATCCCGCAAAGCCAACAAGGGCTGTAAGCACACAATCAATACTTTCAAATTCTACTACCTGCTCTAGCGATGCTGCCCCGGCAAATACTTTAGTATCGGTATTAGCCAAAGCGTCCTTTACTATTTGATATTTTGATTCGTCGCCTATAACAACGGCGTTGGGAGCAAACTCTAAAGCCTGTTTAATCAATAAGTCGGCATTGCTTTGTGCGGTAAGCACTTCCACCCCAAAATGGGCTGGGTTTGCGCGCACCACATCAAGCGCCTGTGTGCCAATAGAACCCGTAGAACCGAGTATGGCTATGTTGCGTTTTTGTATTTCCATTTATTGGGGTAAAGGTAGGGATTTGAAGTAAATGAAAATCAATCCCTCCCCCTCGTAAACTCGGGTACTCCCTTTACAAGGGAGAGTAAAAACCCATTGGCTGAAGGTGCGTTGATTTTTAACTTTTAGTTTTTAACTTTTAGTTCAGAAAGCTTCCCCGCTATCCCTCTGTCATTACTCAGGCGGGGCACTTTGTTCTGTCCACC
>JANOCJ010000402.1:0-4384 GCA_031412115.1 Flavobacteriales bacterium | reverse complement strand
CCCCACCCCTAACCCCTCCCCTGAAAGGGAGGGGAACTAGCAGCAAAAAAATCCTTCCCCTTTTAGGGGGAAGGATAATCAGCGTTTCGCATTGTTATAACAAAGCTCACAGTTAGGATAGGGGTAAATTCAATCAGCTTATCAACACATCAGCTAATTAGCTAATTATTCTATTAGCTTTGCCCCAAATTTGTACTAATGCAAAAGCTGGTAGACCTTTTAGATAAATACAATTTGGCAGATGATGTTGACCTGCCATTGCTGGAAACCGAAATTTGGCAAAAATATGGTGCCGAAGGCTGCGTGTTTATATTAGACATGAGCGGCTTTACCCAAACGGTACAAAACAAAGGCATAGTGCACTACCTAAGTATGGTGCGCAAAATGCAACTGGCCGCTGCGCCTATTATAGAGCGCTACAAAGGCGAAATTGTAAAATACCAAGCCGATAATATTTATGCTACATTTGACAGTGTGCGCAAGGCGGTTGACGCTTCTATTGCGCTAAACCTGGCCATAAATGCTATGAATATTTTAACCGGAGACGATAAAGATATTTATGTTGGCATAGGCATTAGCCATGGTAAATACCTTTTATTAAAAGGCGATGATTATTTTGGCGACCCTGTAAATAAAGCCTGTAAGCTGGGCGAAGACTTTGCCCAAAGCGGCGAAATATTATTGACCGAAGATGCGTTACAGCATTTAGAAAATAAAGACGACTACCAGTTTGAAGAAAAAGTATACAGCGTATCAGCATTGATGATACGGGGCTATAAAGTTATTTATTAGTGTAACCCTACTAAATTTAGCTGCGTTACAACCCGCCGAATGAGTATTATTGCACAATTATTGATTAACATAAAATTCATTAACCCTTAAAACATACATGTCCATGAAGAAAATCAGCTTACTCGTAACTGTACTCTTTACGGCAATTTGCTTTAGCAGCAATGCCCAACAGTTTTACTCAAAACCTTTTGTAACTAAGTTAGAAGCCGGTTTGAAAACGCTTAATGCCAATTCTCAAAACCCTAAAGACACGGTAATGAATGGCAAAAAGCTGATTGCAATGCTCGACTTAATGAAAGCCCTGCAAGAAACCATTACCGAACAGGTTTTTGGTGGCGATGTTATTCCTGCTATGATTGACTCATTTAAATTATCGGGCGGACAAGCATCTCCTTACCGCGGTTCTGGCTTAGGCGTAGTGCGCAACTACACCCACCTGGCTAGCAACCAGCAATTGAGCATGGAGGTTGCTACCGATACATCGCAGTTTTACTCTATACGCTACTACCGCGACAATGCCCAAGACATTACCAAAAAAAATTCAAGCATTACCATTGAGCCTATTAAGCTAAACGATAAATATACCGGCTTTGTATACAAAACAAACGGTTATTCATTCATACAGCTTATGCTTGACAATGCCTACATTAAAATAACCATTATGGATGGCCGTAAGGATACCAATGTAATACCAAGCCCCAACACCGATGGTTTTAAGAAAATACTTAAAAAGTTTGATATTGATAAATTGAATAAAGCAACAGCACTTAAATAGTAGTTGCATATTCTGTTAAAAAATCCCCGTTTGCATTAGTAGGCGGGGATTTTTTTGTTTATCTCACCCCTTCTCCTCTCCTAAAGGAGAAGGATTTAGGATGAGGTAAACCAACGCACCTATTGCCTTACCAGCCACACTTATACAGTATCTGTTTTTTGAAGAATTAAATTGCTTATTATTGAACAATGGTTTTGCGATTGCTCCTTCTCGTATCTATTTGTTGCCTGGCTATTATTGCGCGGGCACAAGTGCAGCCCATTGTTGTTGTTAAAGACACTGCAAAAACCATAGTTGTAGAGGGTATTAAGTATTACACCTTTACACCCAAAGCCCAGCAAACACTATACTCTATTGCCAAAGCCTACAACGTTACCGTTGATGATATTAATGCTGCCAACCCAACCGTAAAAGAGAGTGGGCTAAAAATTGGGCAGGCCATAAAAATTCCTGCCGGTAAAAGCGCTGTATTGCCAACAGCCAAAACCGAGGCGGGCGATAATACCCCTTCATCGTCGGCACCGGATAGTTTGGAGCTAAAACAGCTAATGGAAAAATGCCGAAATGCCACTAAAAAAGAGGTCTACAATGTGGCTTTCTTTTTACCTATATATGCCAAAGAGAATAATTTTAACGATAAATATACCGTTGGCGGCGAGTTTTACGAGGGCGCTTTAATGGGTATTGAAGATTTTAAAGGCGCTACCATAAAGCTACAGGTGCAGGTATTTGACACCGAAAATGACACCATTGAAATTAAAGAAATACTTAAAAAAACCGACCTTAAAAAGTATGATTTAATAGTAGGGCCGCTGTTTGCATCGGCGTTTCAAATAGTAGCCAACCAGGCAAAGGCTGATAGTGTGGTGTGTGTATCGCCTTTCTCGCAAATATTTAAAGTGGTTGGTGGTTTTCCTAACGTGCATAAAATCACCCCGTCGGCCACTACTATTGTTGACCAAAGTGCCCAATACATAGCCAAGCGCCATGGCAGGCAAAACGTAATTTTTGTTACCAATGCCAATAAAAAGGATGCCGGCAGCATGGCCTTGTACCGGGCAAAATTAGACCTTGCTTTTGGCAAACTAGGCTATACTTTTAAAGAGCTAACCTTTAAGGTAGGTAGTAAAATACCGGAGGATTTACTATCAACCAGCGGCGAAAATTTTTTAGTGTTCCCCTGTAGCGACCAAGCCTTGGTGGGTACGTTTGTTGACCAACTTCACGACCTATCGTACAAATATATTTTGCGTATTTGGGGCTTAAACCAGTGGCAGAATTATGATAACCTTGCCTTTGATAAGCTTAACAGGCTTAACCTACACTTTGCACGCACCGGCTATGCCGATACTGAAAACAAGGCTGTAGAAGTAGTGAACCGCCGCTGCCGCGAGAAATACAAAACCGATGCCAGCGAATACTTTTTACAAGGCTACGATATTATAACCTACTACATAGCCATGTTGCAGAAATACGGCACCGGCGTAAATAAATGTGTACTGTGCGAACCCAAATACAAAGGCCTGCAAACCGATTTTAAAATGGGGTTAAGCAATGCTGCCAATGGGTTAGAGAATACTGCTATTCAAATAATGCAGTATAAAAACAACGGTATTATTGTGGTAAATTAGAAGGTTAGTTCTCAGTTGGCGGTTCGCAGTTGGTAGTAATAAATAGACTTTAACTCACTGTTAGTTGTTCATTGTTCACTAAAAAACAACTATTTCTTAGCTGCTGCTACACTATCTTCTTTCGCTAAAAAGCCGTGTACAAGGTCTTCGTCGCTCATGTGCTTATCAAGCATCTCAATCATAGTGCGGGTATCTTTAGCCAAAGCATGGTCAGGATAATTTGAAATAAATGCCTCATACGATTCGCGTGCTTTAACAGGGTCGTGCAATTGGGTATCGTATACATAGCCTATGTTAAATACAGCCTCGGGCGCTTTTTTGCCGCCGGGGTATACCTTTAAATATTTGCGCAACGCATCTAACGCCTTTTGCCCCTGGCCCATGCCAATGTATAGCGATGCGGCTTTAAACAAATACTCATCCGACTGTTTATCTTCCGGAAATTTCTCAGCATAGGCAACCAGTTTTACGCCCAATTCATTTTGCACTTTTACATCAAACGTAAAGTTTGACGAGTCGGTAATGGCTTTCTTTTCCAAGGCTGCAATTTCATCCTGCATTTGGCTACGCTCGCTGTTGCAAGCGGCAAGCAACACAATACTAAACAGGGCTATAAGTACTTTATTCATAACAAAAATATAGGGTACAAAATTATGTAAAAACTATGGTTTGCTTAAGGGGTTAGTATCTAAAATAACAGGCGCTGATTCAGGCGTTACTACTTTAGTAGTATCGGCAGGGGCTGTGGGCGGCGCTATTAATACTATTTTCTTTTTGCGGGTAAATAGGTCTTTAAAACTATTAAACTCTCTACGGTATGATATACCGCCCCCTTGAGTATACGGTATATCGCTTTGTGAAATGTTGTTTTGATTGGAGCGGTTAAACACCTTGCCTTTCCAACGTCCATCGTTACTAATTTTTACCTCCATGTTAAAATCACTCACAATAGTATTGGCAGCAGTAGTTGTGCCGGTAGTGGTGGTATTACCTGTTCCGGTAGTACTTGCAGCGCCTGTACCTGTATTACCCACACTGGCATCAATAGAAACACGGTCGCCAAGGCGGACAGCCCCCCCTACCACTACCTGTGGTGGGCCACCATCAGTAGCAGGTACAAAGTCTACATTTATATCAAACTGGTCGCTTATTTGCGATAGGAAAGAGCTTAGCTGGCTTGATAATA
>JANOCJ010000401.1:0-22119 GCA_031412115.1 Flavobacteriales bacterium | reverse complement strand
GCGTATGCCGCCTTTGGTAGGCAGTTTATGGTGGCTGTGTTCGGCGCGGTACGCCTCAATTACTTGAAAGTCGTTGCCGATTTTTACCGGAAACTTAATGCGGTACACTGCATTGCAGTATTTAATCTGTTCTAAAATTCCTTTTGGGTGATCTAAGAACTGTGCAGCACGGTCAAAATACTTTAGCACGTCGCTAAAAAACTTGTCCTCACGCTGATCTCTGATAGATGATGCCATATATACGATAGAATGTTTGAGGCAGCAAAGGTATAAAAACCCATTACCTAAAAACACTCTTGATGTTTTTTTACAAAACAGATGTGAACAGCAATGGGTTTTAAGTTTTTTGCCTTTTTTTGAAGCCCAACGGTTTATATGTTCGGTGAAATATTGTTCCTGCTTGTAAGGTTAGAAATTAATTGCGTGATACTGAATGGGTAACTAATTTTCAACACCTGTAATGCCTGTTAAATAAGGGCTTTGAGTGCATTGCGCCACTGGCGCGGCTTTCCTTTTGTTAATAATTATAAGGGCTTGGTAACACAAAGCTAACCTGTGGCGGTTAAATTTCGGAATACAAAGTCAAACCCAACCTGATTTACTACATACATGGCGAAAAAGAAAGCTACCGGAGAACGCAAAATATTCGTACTCGACACATCTGTAATACTTTACGACTATAACGCAATTAACAACTTTGAGGAACACGACATAGTAATACCCATTACGGTGTTGGAGGAGTTGGACAATTTTAAAAAGGGTAACGATACAAAGAACTTTCAGGCACGTGAGTTTATACGGACTTTAGATAACCTTTCGGGCCACTTTACCTTGCAAGACTGGATTCCCCTAGAGGGAAAGGGCAAAGGGAGTTTTATGGTTTGGATGCAGGAACGCACTAAAACCGTTGATGCTACCAAAGTGTTTGGCGATAATAAAGCCGACCATAAAATACTGAATGCCGCGCTGGCCCTTACAGAGCAGTACCCCGGCCGCCCGGTTATCCTTGTTAGTAAGGATATTAACCTGCGCCTTAAAGCCAAAGCCCTTAGCCTACAGGCCGAAGACTTTGAAACCGGTAAAGTGCGCCATATTGATGAGCTATATACAGGCAAGCAAACCATTGAAGGCCTTGAAAGTGCTGTGATAGACGAGATATACCGTACCGGCGAAATTGACCCCAAAAAGATACCGCTATTTAAAAAAGAAGCCCCATCGCCTAACCAATATTATGTGTTGAGGAACGGGAAAGCCTCGGTACTGGCCTTTTTTAACGCCGAAACACAAAAAATTGAGCGTACCGAAAAGAACCTTGCCTTTGGCATAAAACCCCGCAATGCCGAGCAGGTATTTGCGCTGCACGCACTATCAAACCCCAACGTAAAGCTGGTTACCATACAGGGCGTAGCCGGTACGGGCAAAACCTTGCTGGCATTGGCCGGCGCACTTGACCAAAAACGAGACTACCGCCAGATTTTTCTTGCACGCCCCATTGTACCCCTTAGTAATAAAGATATTGGCTACCTGCCGGGCGACGTAAAATCGAAGCTAAACCCTTATATGGAGCCGCTTTGGGACAACCTAAAGATGATACAAAACCAGTGGGAAGAGGGCAGCCGCGAGTATAAAAAAATACAGGAAATGGTTGACCAGGAAAAGCTGGTTGTGCAGCCATTGGCCTACATTAGGGGCCGTAGCCTATCTAACATATATTTTATTGTTGATGAGGCGCAAAACCTTACCCCGCACGAGGTTAAGACCATTATAACCCGCGCCGGCGAAGGCACTAAAATTATCTTTACAGGCGATATTTATCAAATTGATACGCCGTATTTGGACGCCCAATCTAACGGCTTATCATACATGATTGATAAGCTAAAAGGACAGCCGCTATATGCCCATATTACGCTGGAGAAAGGCGAACGCTCTGAATTGGCAAACCTTGCTAACGAATTGCTTTAGCAATGAAAAATGATAAATGAAAAACGAAAAATTTGGTTCTTAACGTCCTTTGACTGTTTTAATGCTTGCTACTAGTAGGCGTATTAACTCTTCAATATTATCGTTTATACTAGTAAATTCTTTTTCATTTATCTTTTTATAATCTTTCAACAGCCTAAGCCAAAAGCGGGTTTCATTGGCTTCTTTTAAAGCTACGCTTAATTTATTAGCAAAATCAGCTTTTGATTGTGCAAATTCTGATTCGCTTACTAATGCGCCAATGGCAGTACCGGAACGTACTATTTGTTTACTAATTGGATGTTCTGATTTAATGCCACCTAAATAATCGTATAATTTCAGAATTCTAAGGGCAAATAAGTATGATTTATCTTGCAAAACTCTTTTGCTGTCACCGCTATAGTCTTTCATAATGACAATAGGTTTAGATGAATATTTATTGATTTATCATTTTTCGTTTTTCATTTATCATTGTTTATTCTACCCTGCCCGAAGCCCTATAAGCCTTGGTATAATATTCTTCTTCTAAGCTGTTTACTATAACCCCTTTGGTAGATGAAGCATGGGCAAAACGCCCTTCACGAAGAAAAATGCCTACGTGTGATATGCCTTTGCCGCCGGTTTCAAAAAATACTAAATCGCCCTCTTTTAATTGGTTTTTATTTATTTTTTTACAGAATTCATGTTGCTGCTTAGTGCTGCGGGGCAATTGCTTGTTGTATACCGCACTGTATACCATTTGTACAAAGCCCGAGCAGTCGGCGCCGGCCTTGCTTTCACCGCCGTATTTGTAGGGCGTTCCCCACCAATCTATTACCTCTTGCAGCAGCTTTAGGTTACTGTTTTTGTCTACCGTAATGCCTAATTTATCGCTGTATTTTTTATAGGCAGATGCTGTTGCTTTAGGCTTTGAATTCTCAGTAGTTTTGGGTAGGTTACTTGTTTTGCACGAGGGGAGAAATAGCACTAAAAGCGAAAAACTAAAAACTAAAAATTGGCACAGAGAAAATGTCCCCCTCTTGGAGGGGGTGCCCCGATGAAATCGGGGTGGGGGGGGACAATTTAGTGATGAGGCTACGCTACTTTCCAAGGTTGCCATACAAAAATTCCCATTCTTTGGCTTCTACTTCGTGCAAAAATTCAGTAAATAAATCAACCCCAACCTTGCGGGTAGCCATATAGCCTTCTTCTAAAAATTCAAACAAAGGCATTACCCTAAAAATACGGGCAGCTAAGCGCGCAGGGCCCAGCAATACCTTGCCCAACGGGCTATGCGCCAACTGGTGCGAAAACTGAAACGTATCAATCATTACCGTTAGCTGCTGTATGCGCTCCTCGCGGTGGCCGTAGGCTTTGTATACTTCTGCCAACTCTACAGTGTCTATTAATGTGCCGGGTTTCCAGCCGCGTTGCAGCAATGCGCCAGCCATGCCCTCATCCATGCTATGGGTAAAATCGTTCAGGTCAATTACATCCTGTATGGATTTTTTTATCTCCTTTGGCAGCTTGTCTTTTATCCGCCCAAAGGTGTTAATAGCCGTTTGTATAATAGCCCCTTGCGACTCCAAGTTATAGATCTTTTCAAAAAAGAAATTTACCAAATCGCGGGTTTCTTCCTGCTCAAAATACTTGGCATAAAACTCCTTAAAACGCTGGCTTTGCGCCCGCATTATTTCTTGTTTTGCCTGTAATTGTAAATCGTCCATAGTCAACATGTATCGTTCACACTTTAACTACGTTAAGTGTGATGTTAGGTTGCTTCTTTTTTAACCAGTGAAGGCCTGCCTACCAAATAAACTCCGGTAAAGATGAGCAAAGCAGCGGTAATTTTTACAGCACTTGGAGCACTGTTACCAACCAAAATTTCAACAATGGCTGCTATAACGGGTTGCAAGTAAATATATACCCCCACAACTGATGCGCTAACTGTGCCAAGTGCCAAATTATTAAGTAGATAGGCTATAAAAGTGGCCGCTATAATTACATACACCACACTAAACCAGGCATTGGGTGTTAGGGTGGCCCATTCTACCTCCAACGCTTGGTTAAAACCAAACGGTATGCATATAAACATGCCAAATAAAAACGACCATTTAAGCACCGTTAAAGGGTTGTATTTTACCATTAGCGGCTTGGCTATTACCAAGTATACACCATACGATAAAGCATTAAAAAGTATCATAATATTGCCCAGTAGGTTTCCGCCGCCGGCGCCTGTTTTAGGGCTGTTCATAAGCAGTAGGGCAGCACCGCCGGCACCTAATATTACCCCGCCAATTTT
Source organism: Flavobacteriales bacterium (assembly GCA_031412115.1). Classification (GTDB taxonomy): domain Bacteria; phylum Bacteroidota; class Bacteroidia; order CAMBQF01; family CAMBQF01; genus CAMBQF01. The sequence continues at coordinate 17,879 of JANOCJ010000401.1, read as the reverse complement.
TAATGCAGTAAGCTTTTCGCCGGTAAGAAAAAAGGCTATAATCATTACCAAAATGGGGGTTGATATCATGATGATAGAGGCATCAATAGGCGACGTTAAATCGAGCCCGGAGAAGAACAGTAACTGGTTTACTGCAATGCCAAAAAAGCCGCACCAAAACAAGCGCATCATATCACTTCGGTCTACTTTCTCGCGTTTTATAAGTGGGCTTATAAGCCAAAACAAGGCCGTAGCAATTATTACACGGATTAAAATAAAACCCAACGGTTTTAAAAAATCGGGCATGGCTATTTTGGCTATGGTATAATTTAAGCCGTAAATAACGTTGGCCGTAAAAACAGAAAGATGGGCTATTAAGCGTTTTGACATTAGTGCAAAGTTAGTGGTTAGTGGCGAGTGGTTGGTGGCGAGTTGAAAAATAGGTTGTAAAGCCTGTTTCCTAAAAACAAAAATTCCCCCACAGCATGGCTATGAGGGATTTTTTTATAGCTGAGAGCTAGAGTTGAGAGCAGAGCGAATTAATATTAAAACCTCTCGGCCCTCGGCTCTCAACTCTCCGCTATTGAGCGTTATACGCGTGCGCAAACTGCGCAGCAAAATCTTCCAGCTTGGTTTTGCCTTGTGTTGCAGGGCGGTTTTTCCAATAGTCTTCGGAAAACTTACCGCTGCGAATAGATGCACCCATCTCTACATAGCCATTTACAATAGTTTCGGGCAAACCGGCTTGCTGCATACCTTCGGTAGACTGCTCATCGGTAAAAGGAACCCAGTTAATATCGGCCTTGCCTATGGCTTTGCCAAGTACAGCTGCTATTTCGGTTGAAGTGCGCTCGTCGCTACTAATGTAGCGTACGCTTTGGCCGGTAAAGGTTGGGTTTAGCAATTCTTCGGCTGCTACAACTGCAATATCGCTAGGATCAGACATAACCAGTTTGCTATCATCGCCACCAAAGTTGCTGCCTAAAATACCCGCGTGTTTGGCCATGCCCAACATGCTGAAAAAGTTGTAGAAGAAATAGCCCGGGCGCAAAAACTTAGCGTTAATGCCCGCCTCGGTTAGCTTAGTTTCAAGGTACGATACACCATTTACCGGGCCGGTGCCTGTGCCCAAATGTGCACCAATACTGCTAAGTACCACTACTTGGCTTACATTATTGCTTTTTACTGCTGCAACGTAGTTATCGGCTACCTTTTTTTGGTAATCAAGCCACTGGCTTTTCACGTCAAATTTGGGTGGAATCATCAGGTAAACAACATCGGCACCGGCAAACGCGGTGTTGATGAAAGCACCATCTTCAACCGTGCCAACAAGGGCTTTAGCACCTAACGCTTCAATAGTAGCAACCCTTTCGGCGCTGCTGGTAATAACGGTTACATTGTGGTTGGCGGCTACTAATTGTTCTACCACCGGTTCGCTAATATGGCCCAACGAGCCTGTAATTACATAGTTCATTTTGTATGTGTTTTAAATTTCTGTTGCAAATGTAGGCTGGTTAATTTACTTTTGTACTGTACTTACCAAATTATATAGTACTAACAAAAAAGTAAGTTATGGCGACAAGGAAAGAAAATTCAACCAACTCCATCAACAAAAAAACCATTATTGACCGTTGCCCGGTAAGCTATACGCTAGAGTTGATTGGCGGACGATGGAAGACGCTTATACTATATAATTTGAACACCGGCACTAAACGCTTTAGCGAATTGAAAAAGCTAATGCCCGATGTAACGGAGAAGATGCTGATACAACAGCTACGGGAGTTGGAGGCCGATAATTTAGTATCGCGCAAAGTTTACCCCGAAGTACCACCACGGGTTGAATATTCTGTAACGCCATTAGGCAGTACCCTGCGCCCGGTATTGGATAATATTGCCCAATGGGGGCTTAGTACCATGCGGGTTTCAAGGAGAAAGTAAAAGGGTTTTACTAAACCTCCCTCCCCCCGCCGTTGGCGGGGTACTCCCTCAAGAGGGAGATATTATTTCACGCTATGCTTCGACTTCGCTCAGCATGACGCGTTTGCAAGGACAATAACTACTCACTACTCACCAACCACTATCCACTAATTAATCTTCCGCTACTACAATAAGCCTGTCCTCATCAGTAAACGTAATTTGCTGGCTTTTGGCCGGGCTAACTTTTACCCCGTAGGCATTTTCGCTATCATACGCTTGCGATTGGATGCGGTAGCCAATGGCTATTTCGCCGCGGCGTTTGGCGCTTTCCAAAAGGGTGTAGAACGAAGTTTTTTCGCCGGTTTTTATGTAGTTTGAAACCGGTTTCAGATAAATTTCGCTGCCCTCGGCATCCATCAAATCATCAAAAACATGCATCAGTTTTTTGTTTTCCGATACCTGGCTCATCATCAAGCTGATTAATTTATCGCTAACAATAAAGTCGTCGGCCTTTGTAACCTCTGCCAAATCGCGGTTGCGTATGTCAAGCATCTCGCTCACAATCTTCAGGTCTTTATCCTGCTCCTCGCAAATACGGCGTAGGTGCAGCAGGGTAATAAGTGTGTTGGCATCAGCCTCCTGCATCTCCACATCTTCCTTATAGCACAGCACCTGCACACTGTCGTATGTGGTAACGTTTAAGCCATCCAACACATCTTTATTAGTGGTGTCGGCATGCACAAAATCAATGCGCATATTTTTTAAGTTTTTACTGGCTTCGGCTACTTCTTCGCGGTACTTATCAAAGCTGGAAACTACCTTCATATACGAACCCGGAGCAACGTAATTATCCAACTCGCCAATAATAATATGTGCGCGCACATTCCAACCCAACAGCAAGGTTTTTTCAGTGCCGGCTTTTTCGGTAGTGCCGTTTACAATCAGACTTTCGTTAATGTCAAACTTAGGGTTTTTGTTAACTACCAGCGTGTCATCATCTTCAGTAATAGCAATCACCTTATCGCCGCTTTGTATTACGTAATCCATAGGCGGGTTAACCTTTACGCTGCCATCGGCAAACTGTAGGCCCAATACGGTTGAATCTTCGTATGCAAAAATGCTTTCGGCAAATGTCTTGCCTACCAGCAGTTTTTCTTCAGCAAAATAAATTTCAGCACCATCAAAATCCATCAATTCCTGGTACACCATGCTTAGTCCGCTTTGGCGCGATGTCTGCACCATAATGCGTGATATAACATCGTCAGTCAGCACCAGTTCAACCTCGTCTTTGCCCACCATGCGGGCCACTTCTAAGTTTTTTTTGTCTTTAATTTCGGCAACAATATGGTAAGGCTCAGGCCTGCGTTTGGGGTTGTTGGTAATGGCCAAAATGGTTTTTATGGTTTGCGAATCGGCATTGCCCTCTTCGGCAGCCAATATTATTATCGACTTTGATTGGTAAGGGTTTGCAATGTCTAAATCAGTTAAATCATTCGGCGAACCGCTGCGGCAAATTACCTTCATATTTTTCATGTTGGCAATTTTATCACGCACCTCATCTTCCATCTCTACCTTGTCTTTATCAGCCAAAATTACAATGCGCGGTTTCTTCTGATTCTCGCCCGCAATGCATAGTTCAGAGATAATAGTAAAAACCTTTGACGACCATCCTAATATCAGCGTATGGTCTTGCTCAATAACAAAACTGCGGCCTTTGCGCATCTCGTCAAGCTTGCCCTCAATACCGCTGCTAAGCACACCAATAAGGGTTGATATGATGAAGATACCACCCAGCGTTACTAAAAAGGCTACTATCCGAAAGCCCCAGCCCGCGTCGCCACCCATGGTGCCACTGTCCAACGTGCGCATTAAACTCACCCAAACACCCTCTATAAGGCCCATAGGTTCTTCGCCCTCGGGGGCTATGCTAAAACCCCATAAAATAGAACCTGCAATAAATACAACCAGTAATGATAAGAGGCCAAGCAGTGCAATCATGGCCACAGGGCCTTTGCTCATCAGGTTATCAAATTTATAGCGGATTTTTCCGCCTAGGGTAACTTTTTTCATAGCTGGCAATTTAAAATAATAATGTAATTAAAAGCATCTTTAAAAAATGTTTTAATGTTTAAAAAGTATATCTGCAAGCTAAAACATTACAACTGCGTATATAAGATAAATAACTGCCGGGCTATAATTTTACGCCAAATTAGCTGCTTGTTGAACCTATTAATATTAACCTATATTTGTTGCCAATAAAAACCAATTAAATCAAAATAAACATGTCATTTTTTGCTAAAATCAAACAATTTTTGGGCATAGGTACTGTTAAAGTAACCATTAAAGCCCCCGGAACATTCAAAACCGAAGACGGTAAAATTGAAGGCTCGTTAAACCTTGTTGCTAAAAGCGACCAGATTGTAGAAAGCCTTATCATCCGCTTAGATGAAGAGTTTACTACAGGCCGTGGCGACGACAAAAAAACCAAAACGTACGAGATTGGTAAAATGAAACTACCGGGTTTTGAAATGAAAGCCGGCGAAACTAAAGACGTGCCATTTACACTTGACTATAGCTATACCAAAACGGCTACCGAAGCATTAGCTGAAAAAGGTGGTGTATTGGGCGGTATTGGCAAATTGGGCAACATGGTTTCTTCTGACAAATCAGAATTTAAACTATGGGCTACTTGCGACGTTAAAGGCGCATCGCTTGACCCTAATGACTTTATTGAAATAAAACGTATTAAGTAATTCGTAATAGCTATTCTACTAAACCAGAAATAGCACCTACGTGCAAAAGCCTCCGGTAACGGAGGCTTTTTTTGTGCCTGATTTTTCCTCCTACACTTTGACTGCGCTCAGTGTGACGGAGGGCTAAAAACAAAAATCCCCATCCGTTTCCGGACAGGGATTATCCTGAGTATCTTGAATTATTTGTTATTTATCTTGTTAAGACTACTACTTAGCCACAGTAGCCCAAATGTATTCGCGGTTTAGGCGGGCTATGTTTTCAAGCGATATTTCTTTAGGGCATTCGGCTTCGCAAGCACCAATGTTGGTGCAGCCGCCAAAGCCTTCTTCGTCCATTTTATTTACCATGGCAAGGGCGCGTTCTTTACGCTCTACCTGGCCTTGGGGTAATAATGATAAGTGGGCCACTTTAGCCGATACAAACAGCATGGCCGATGCATTGGGGCAAGCCGCAGCGCAGGCACCGCAACCTATACAGGCAGCAGCATCCATTGATAAGTCGGCCTCTTCTTTACCTATGGGCAGGTTATTGGCATCTTGCGCCTGGCCTGTGTTTACCGATACAAAACCACCGGCCGCGATAATACGGTCGAACGCGCCACGGTTAACAGCCAAATCGCGTATCAGGGGGAAAGCCCCGGCGCGGAATGGCTCAATGGTAATGGTCTCGCCATCGGTAAAATTACGCATATACAACTGGCAGGTAGTGCTGGCCTTAATAGGGCCGTGGGCACGCCCGTTTATATACATGCTGCACATACCGCAAATGCCTTCGCGGCAGTCGTGGTCAAAGGCTACAGGCTCTTCGTTTTTACGTACCAGTTGCTCGTTCAACACGTCCATCATTTCAAGCAATGACATGTCTTCGCTTATATTGTCAATTTTATACTCGACTAATTTGCCGGCAACGTTGGCATTTTTCTGCCTCCAAACTTTTAGATTGAATTTCATAGCGTATTTCTATGTTAAATTTTTTCGCCTTTTATCCCCCTCTCTTTTAGGAGAGGGGTTAGGGGTGAGGTCTTATTTATAGCTGCGAACAGCCAGTTTAATATTTTCGTATTTCAATTCCTCTTTGTGCAATGCAGGGTCGGCATCGTTGCCTTTAAACTCCCAAGCAGCCACGTAAGCGTAGTTTTCGTCGTCGCGTTTGGCTTCGCCTGCATCCTGGTATTCTACACGGAAGTGGCCGCCGCAGCTTTCGTTACGGTTTAGTGCGTCAACAATCATCAATTCGCCCAGTTCAATAAAGTCGGCTACGCGGTTGGCTTTGTCTAAGTCAGTATTAAACTCATTAATTCCGCCGGTTACTTTTACGTCTTTCCAAAATTCTTCACGCAGTTTTTGTACCATGCCGCGGGCTTTGGTTAAGCCTTCGGCAGAACGGGCCATACCGCAGTATTCCCATATTATTTTGCCTAATTCTTTATGAAAGTCGTCGGCGGTTTTTGAGCCGTTTATGCTCAACAATTTTTCGTAACGTTCTTTGGCTTCTTTTTCAGCAGCTTCAAACGCAGGATGGTCGGTGCTAATTGGCTTGGTAAAAATTTCATCAGCCAAATAGTTACCAATAGTATAAGGCAACACAAAATAACCATCAGCCAAACCTTGCATAAGTGCCGATGCACCTAAGCGGTTAGCACCGTGGTCAGAAAAGTTGCACTCGCCGGCAGCGTATAAGCCCGGTATAGTGGTCATCAAATCATAATCAACCCAAAGGCCACCCATAGTATAATGCACAGCAGGGTAAATACGCATGGGTACTTGGTAGGGGTTTTCGTTGGTAATGTGCTTGTACATATCAAACAAGTTACCGTAGCGCTCTTCTACTTTGTCTTTGCCAAGGCGTTTAATAGAATCGGCAAAATCAAGGTAAACAGCAAGGCCGCTGGCACCTACACCACGTCCATCGTCGCACGCCTCTTTAGCTGCGCGGCTGGCAATATCGCGCGGGGCAAGGTTGCCGTATGATGGGTATTTACGCTCTAAAAAGTAATCGCGTTCTTCTTCCGGTATATCCTGCGGTTTGCGTTTGTCGCCTTGGGCTTTAGGTACCCATACACGCCCGTCGTTACGCAAGCTTTCGCTCATCAATGTTAGTTTAGACTGGTGGTCGCCGGTAACGGGTATGCACGTAGGGTGAATTTGCGTGTAGCAAGGGTTGGCAAAAAAGGCTCCCCTTTTATGGGCTTTCCAAATGGCAGTGGTGTTGCTGCCCATAGCGTTGGTAGACAGGAAGAACACGTTGCCATAGCCGCCGGTTGCCAATACTACTGCATGGCCAAAAAAGCGTTCCAACTCGCCGGTAACAAGGTTGCGGCAGATGATGCCACGGGCTTTGCCGTCTATCATTACCACATCTACCATCTCGTGGCGGTTATACATCTCAACGTTGCCTAAGCCTATTTGGCGCTCTAACGACTGGTATGCACCAATTAAAAGCTGTTGCCCCGTTTGGCCGCGAGCGTAAAATGTCCGCGATACCTGCGCGCCACCAAATGAACGGTTGTCAAGCAAGCCACCATATTCGCGGGCAAAGGGCACACCTTGTGCTACGCATTGGTCAATAATATTTACCGATACTTCAGCCAAACGGTGTACGTTGGCTTCGCGGGCACGAAAGTCGCCCCCCTTAATGGTATCATAAAACAAACGGTAAACACTGTCTCCGTCGTTTTTGTAGTTTTTAGCAGCGTTTATACCGCCTTGGGCAGCAATACTGTGGGCGCGGCGGGGGCTATCTTGAAAACAGAATGCCTTTACTTTATAGCCAAGTTCGGCAAGGGTAGCAGCAGCTGCGCCACCGGCAAGGCCTGTGCCAATAACCAACACGTCAAGCTTACGCTTGTTGGCCGGGTTTACCAGCTTTACGTGCGATTTATAGTCGGTCCATTTATTGGCCAAAGGGCCATTGGGTATCTTTGAATCTAAAGCCATTATAGCGAAATATTGAAATACATTAATACTGGGATTATGGCAAACAAGCCGCATACTAAAATTGCAAAGCCTATGGCTATTTTTTGCAGCACCGGCGACATATCCCTATTGTTTAAACCAAGGGTTTGAAAGGCGCTTTTTATGCCGTGGCTAAGGTGAAAAGCCAAGGCAAATTGGGCTACTACATAAAACACAATAATCCATAACTGGCTAAAGCCAAGGTCTACAACAGATGCGTAATCTTTAATACGAGACATTTCGCCCGTCATACCGTCGTGGTACTCTACAAAAGGTATCTCACCAAAATGGAAAATGTAAAAGAAATTTACCAAGTGGATGGCGATGAAGATAAAAATAATGCTACCCAACAACGCCATGTTGCGCGATGCCCAAGCACTGTTCGCATTCGGACGGTTCATAGCATAACGTACAGGCCTGGCCGCTTTATTTTTAAAAGCAAGGAAGATTCCGTAGAATGCGTGGAACAAAATAAACGCAAAATTGAACTTAGAAATTATCTGGATTACGGGGTTGTGGCCCATAAATTCAGAGTAATGGTTAAAAGCTTCTCCGCCGTCGTTCTTAAGCAGCTGTAGGTTTCCCATTAAATGGACAACCAAAAACAACGTTAAAAACAAACCGGTAAGGGCAACAACAATTTTTTTGCCTATTGATGAGTTTAGCTTTTTACCAAGGGTGATATTGCCTGTTTGCATAATTATTGTGAGTGGGGGGACTATAAAATTTTAGCCCACAAAAGTAAGGCGCAAAAGCTTTAAAGGCAACTTTTGCCAATACTATGTGTAAGCAGTCGCTATTACTACAACTGACGGGCATTTTGGTTGAAAAAATGCCTTAAGATTAATTATATATAATAATTCTAAATTAACAACGTCTTATAATTTTTACAATGATGCACAGTTATAACATAAACATGGTAATTTTGCGCACCACCCAACACATGCACAACAACAAAATCAAATACGGCATACTTTCCTTTTTTCTGTTCTTTACCGCTTTGGGCAATGCCCAAAGCAACGTGTGGGATTTGAAACGGGCCATAGATTATGCCATAGAAAAAAACATACAGGTTAAACTTAACGACCTGCAGGTTGAGAATGCCGAGAACAATTTAACCCAAAGCTGGGCTACTATGGCTCCGCAGGTTACCGGTTCAGCTAACCATGTATACAATTTAGGCCGCCGTATTGACCCTTACACCAATACGTTTGCCAATAGTTCGGTACAGTCAAACAACTTTAACTTAAGTGCGCAGCTAAACTTGTTTAGTGGCCTTACAACGCTTAATACCATTAAACAAAACAGGGTAACGGTATTGGCTAACCAGTTTGATAATGAGAAGCTTCGCAACGATGTTGCCGTAAACGTAGCCACCGCCTTTTTGCAGGTATTGTTTGCGCAAGAGCAACTGCGCAACGCCCAAAACCAGCTTAATGTAACCACCCAACAGGTAGGCCGCAACCAACTGTTATTTGATGCCGGCACATTGGCAAAAGGCGCTTTGCTTGATTTGCAAGCCCAGCAAGCTAATGAGGAGCTAAACGTTATTACCGCTCAAAATACTTACGACCTTGCTTTGCTTAGCCTTGTGCAACTGCTAAACCTGCCTGCCGAAGAGGCTAAAGGTTTTACCGCAGTGGGCCCTGCTATTGATGCTAAAATTGAGGTGCTGACCGATTCTGTGCCTGCTGATATTTATAACGACGCCGTTAGCAACCGCCCCGAAATTAAAGCTGCCGACTTTAGAATTAAAACCAATAATTACGCGCTATCAGTAGCGCGGGGTGGTTATTACCCTTCGCTCTCGTTTTTTGCATCAATGGGTACCGGCTACTCGCAGTTGCAAAAAGATGTGTTAAGTTATACCAACTCTACCGTGCCTATTGGTATTACCCAAGGGGGCGAGGTAGTATACACACAGATACAAACCCCGGTTACACAGCTTACGCCATTTGGCCGCCAGTTAGATAATAACTTTAACAGGTCGTTTGGGTTTACCATGAATATACCCATTTTTAACGGGCTACAAGCCCGCAACAACGTTTGGCGCGCCAAGTTGAATGTAGAAACGGCTAAGTTGAACATGGAGCAGGCCGAACTTACCTTGCGCAAAGGCATAGAGCAAGCCTACTACGATGCCCGCGCAGCGTATAAAAAATACATGGCCTCGCAAAAGTCGTTAGAGTCGGCTAAGCTGGCCTTTCAATTTTCTACCGATAGGTTTGATGCAGGTATGTTAAACTCGGTAGATTATTCAACCGCCAAAACGCGTGTTACATTGGCAGAGTCAAACCTTTTGCAAGCCAAATACGATTACCTTTTTAAATCGAAATTATTAAACTTTTACCGAGGCAAAACCCTTTATTAATAGTTAGCAAATGAAACTTCACCCCATAAAATTTTTAGCCCTTCTTATTCTTCCTGCATTGCTTGTAGCCTGCGGCGGAAAAGAAGAGAAGAAGAAAGTGTTTACCGAAAAAGCACAAAAGCGCACTATTGTTGAAATAGTGTCGGCTAACGGAAAGGTACAGCCGGTAAATGAGGTAAAAATAAGCCCCGACGTATCGGGAGAGATTACCGACCTGTATATAAAAGAGGGACAGGAAATTAAAAAAGGCGATGTATTGTTAAAGATACAACCCGACCTGTACCAATCGGCTGTTAGCCGCGCCGAAGCTACTATGATGGGGCAAAAGTCTAACCTTTCAAATGCCAAATCGCGCTTAAAGGTGCTTAACTCTAACTTTAAAAATACCGAGGCCAACTTTAAACGCAACGAAAAACTGTTTAAATCGGGTGCTATATCGCAGTCGGAATTTGATATTGCCACTGCCCAATACGAAAGTGCCTTGGGCGATATGGATGCTGCCAATGATAATATTGAAGGCGCTGAATTTGCCGTTAAAAGTGCTGAAGCTACATTGAAAGAAGCGAAAGATAATTTATCGCGTACTACCATTTATTCTCCGGTTGATGGAACGGTTTCTAAACTAAACAACCGCAAAGGCGAGCGTGTAGTAGGTACTGCGCAAATGGCCGGTACCGAAATTCTTCGCATTGCCGACCTTACCAAAATGGAGGTGCAGGTAGATGTGAACGAGAACGATATTGTGCGCGTACACCTAAATGACACAGCCGAAATTACCGTTGATGCCTTTGGCGAACGCAAGTTTAAAGGCATTGTTACCGAGATTGGAAACTCGGCTAATAGTGCAGGCATGACTGCCGACCAGGTAACCAACTTTCCGGTGAAGATTTTAATATTAGCCGAGTCGTATGCCGATTTGCAAAAGGGTTTGAAAGAAAACGAATCGCCTTTTCGCCCGGGCATGACGGCTAGCGTAGACATTAAAACTAAAACTATGAGCAACGTTATTGCGTTGCCTATTGGCGCAGTTACTACATCAACCGGAAAAGATGATGCTCCTAGTGATGATGAGGGTGGGGAAGAGGGTGAAGGCCCACCGCCGGAAAGCAAAACACAGGATGCCAATGCTGAAAACGCTGACGAAAAAATTGAGGAGGTAGTGTACTTATTTGCCGACGGCAAAGCCAAAAAAGTGGTTGTTGTTACCGGCATACAAGACAATAACTACATTGAAATTGTAAAAGGCGTAGCCGATGGGGCAGAGGTTATTGCCGGGCCTTACCGTGTTGTGTCTAAACAGTTGAAAGACGGCGCCGTGGTTGAGAAAAAAACCAAGGAAGAGATTAACAAGTTTGGCACCGACGATAAGAAGTAACCATGCTGTTGCATTTAGAAACTGCCACGGCTGTTTGCTCGGCAGCGCTTAGCCATAACGGGCAGATTATTGGCTATCGCGAGAGTGCGGAACCACGCGCCCATGCAGCTGTTTTAACCGTTTTTATTGAAGAGCTTTTAGCCCAAGCAGGCATTGAAGCTACGGCCGTTGATGCTGTTTGCATCAGTAGCGGGCCGGGTTCGTATACGGGTTTGCGCATAGCATCGTCAGTAGCTAAAGGGTTTTGCTATGCTGCGCAAAAGCCTTTACTAGCAATAGATACGCTAAGTATAATGGCGGCAGGGTTTACTTTGGAGAATAAGAATATTTCTGCTGATGCACTGCTTTGCCCTATGATAGACGCCCGCCGCAGCGAGGTATATACAGCGATTTATAATAATGATTTAGCAACGGTTTTGCCACCTGCACCTATGGTGTTAGATGAGCAATCGTTAGCGGAGTATCTCCAATCAAACCCCATCTATTTTATGGGCGATGGCGTAGCTAAATTTGAAGCTATGATAAGCGGAAACAGCAACGCTAATTTCCATCCAACATTCTACCCTAAAGCAAGCCACCAAGTGCATTTAGCGCAAGCTAAATTTGCTGCTAATGCCTTTGAAGATATCGCTTACTTCGAACCTAATTATTTAAAGGAATTTTATTCGGGGAAGTAAAAATCCCTCCCCGCCTTCGGCGGTACTCCCTTTATTTAAAGGGAGATTTGGCGCGTATTTAGCTCCCCCTTTAAATAAAGGTGGTGGCTGAGCGAAGCGAAGACGGGGGATTTTTTATGCCGCTACCTCTTGCTCTTTCCGTGTAAAATAAAATACAGCCCCAATCATACACACAACACCAATGACTGCTAGAACGTAATTTGCATTGATGAAAAACGAGGCATAATCCATGCCTTTGTTGAAGAAGTTTTTGTACAACATAACACCTACAGCCCCCAAATAGCCAAATGAATCGGCAAGGTAGATGAGAAAGCCTGCGTTGGCTTTTAGCTTGTACATGGCTATAAAACGTTCAAACAAAAAGGCATTAAAAGGAATATACGCTAAGTACACAGAAAAGCCCGTGGCTATCATCCAATTAATAGGGCTAAGCATGCCCTGTTGATATAATAGGGTAGAACCCGCTGCTGCAACCAGCCCTATAACAACCAGCGCTTTATTGGTAAAAAAGGCCCGTTTGTTCTCTTTAATAAATACCAGTGGCGCAACAAAAGCGCATACCAATAGGCTTACCCACAACTCAACCACAGCAAAGTTTTTAGGCTGGTCTACCCCAATATTTTGGAAAATTTCTTTCATAAAATTGTCCCTAAAATCGCGGAAGGCCGAAAGTAAAATATAGGTAAGAATTAGGAGTACCAACCCCGGTGCAAATTTCTTTAAAATAGCACGGCGCTCCTCCTTGGTCATAGGCAGGCGTTCCATGCGGTTTTGCTTATCATCGGCAGTAGGGTCGGGTATATTGCCCAACAACCAAACCGAACCTAAAAACGGCAGTAAAAACACACCGCCTGTTGCAAAAGGCATCCAAAAATCAGTTACGCCTTCGGTAATCAACCACGCACCTATCGACTTTACAAAACCCGATGCCAAGGCAAAGCTGGTACACAACACAGCACCCATTATCTCGGTGTAGCGGCGGCCTTCTATATGGCTAAAAACAAGGCCCCAAACCATGCCCAACGGTATGCCGTTTAAAAACATGCAAAGGGGTTTCCATGCCTCGGGCACAACGGCAAAAGCCAGCAGGGCTATCCATGCGGCAATTATAAGTAGTACCAATAACTGGCGGCGGCGGCCCGGTGCGGCTTCTGAAATAAATTTGATGCCCATAAATTTGCTGAGCATATACCCTAGTATTTGGGCGGAAGCAATGGCTATTTTAAATGTTAATGCAGAACCGAAAAAGGTAAAAGCCTCGGCTGTTTTATAATCGGTAGCGCCAAATGCTTTGCGAAAAGCATACATACTGGAATAGGTAAAAAACGTAGCCAGAGAGGCAAATACTACCGTTGCTACCGCCCCGTTTTTCTCTAAATATCTTTTTAAGCCTGTGCTGTTTTCCATTAACCAAATGTTGCTAAATAAGCCGTTGGCAATGTTACGGAAAGATTAATGTTTGGGCAAGGGGAAAAGAAGGCGTCATTACGAGGAGTGTCCCGAAGCTTCGGGACGACGAAGCAATACGCTGAATGAAGGATATGGAGCATACTGTCACCCGAGAGATTGCTTCCCCCGATAAATCGGGATTCGCAATGACGCTAAAATACTTTTTACTTAACTACTATCTCATACAAGCTGCCCATACTTTCAATGGTATATAGCTTGCCGTTGGCGCCAAAAATGTATTTGGTAAGGCCATAAATAGGTTTGCCTATTACGGTGCGTTCGCCCGTATCGGTTTTGGTAAATGTAAGCAGGCCTGCTTTGGTTACTAAGTATAAGCCGCTATGGTAAGGCACACCGGTAAACGATGCAGCATAATCGCCTTGTTTGCCTAGCATATGGCGTGTGCCGCCATTAAGTGCCCATTCAAACAACGCGCCTGATTTTTCAACGCCATACATTTTTTCGTTCACTACAAATACCAGCGATACATTCATGTGGTTGCTGCCGCCGTTAACCGTTTTATCGCCGGTAACAAGGTCGGCGCTAATTAGGTCGCCTTTGGTATCCACGCCAAACAACGTGCCGTCAATAACACCAAAGGTTGTCATGCCGGCAAACGATGCCGCAGGGCCTAGTTTTTCTTTAGTGCCGGTGGTATGGTTTATTTTAGATAGCGTTCCGGCATAATCAATCATATACAATGCGCCACCCGATGTAAATAGAAAATGGTTGTTGGTAAAACCATCTTTAGCAACTGTTTTGCGCATGCCGGTGTTTAGGTCGGTTACTACCAGTGTGCCGTTTTTCTCGGTCGTGTATAGCTTATCGTTAAGTACGGTAGCTGCTGTGGCACCCAGCCACATACCATCCATGCCAATTTGTTTTTGTGCGCCCGTTTGTGCGTTTGCTGCTAAGGCTGTAAAGGTAAAAAGGATTAAAAAGATGCGTTTCATGTTTATGTGCTTTACTAATATGGTGCCAACTATTTTAGCTTGGGTTTTGTTTTTAAGTTCCACTCAACGGTTAAGTCCCAGGCGGCGCGTATATTGGGCTTTTCGCTCGAATATAAAACCACCTCGGGTTGAATATGTTCATTGTAATTTCCGGTGTCCCATTTACCATTTTTATTCTCATCTATCACCAGCCTAAAACCATAAGTCCCCGCTTCTAATGTACCGTAGTCAATTTTTTGGCTTTGCGTTACTACCATTTCCTTCAGCACTTCATTTCTGCTGTTTAGCAGTTGTAAAATATACGTCCTGCCCAAGCTGTCGGCCAAGGTAAGGTTAAGGGCCATGGTGCCATAATCGCGTTCTGGCTTAAGGGTAAATGTACTTTTTAAGCTATCGCTTTTAAAGCCAAACACATCGGTAAAAGCGCCTTTGTCGGCTATTAGTTTATACTCGGTATCATCACTAAAAGGGTAAATAATACTAACCTGCCTGTTGGCCGAATCGCTGTACTGATGCGTGTATGTAACGGGCTGTGTACCCGAATAGAGTTTTACTTTATCCCAATTAATATCAGTAACGGGGTGCGAGAAAGTAATTTTTAAACGGCCCAATCGGTCGGCTTTTCCACCGGCTATTGTGGGCAATGTTAAGCGCAAAACGGTATCAACCTGTGCTGCACCACTGCTGCCTTTTACCGCCCGTTTAGTTTTTTTAACTTCAATTTTTAATGTGTCGTAAGCAATGCCGTTGTCAAATATGGCCAAACGCAATGTGTCAGCCGGTTTTTTGGTAAACCATACAATTAATGAATCGCGCTTGGTGTTGTATTCGGTAGTATAAAAATTTACGTTGGCAGAGTCTTTTAAATCCTTCAATTTAAAATTTTGTACCGGTTTGTTAAACTGTAAAACCAGCTTACCGGGAGCGGTATAGGTATTCTTTGCCAATTTTTGTTTCTTTTTGGGTGCCTGAAATAACCTGAAACTCAAAGCCGGTTTTTTCTCCGATTGAACAAGCGAATCAACAAAGGCAATTTGCTCATCCTCACTATCGTACAAATAGTTGTTGTTGGTTTCCTTCAGTACAAATATTTTATATTTGCCGGGGGCAATGTAATTCAGTGTAAAGCCACCCCCATCATCCGTTTTGGCAAAGTATGCCGGTTTGCTTTTGTAAGGGAGCGAGTCACCGGTTTCGGTATACAACATTACGGTTACATCCTTTTCTGCGCTTAATGAAAATGCGTTAACTACATTGCCCGATACAGAGAGCGAATCGATAAACGAGCCGGTAGAAACCACATAGTTGAAATTGCTCATGGTAGTGCCCTCGTTAACATCGGCTATGGCAGCGCCAAAATTAAAGTTGTAGGTAGTGTTGGGCCTAAGGGGTTCTTGCAACGTAAGCACAAGCCTTTTGCCCTTTATTTTATATTCAGGGGTGTTTTCTAATGGGGGCGAAACCACCAGCTTACCTCCCAAATCATTAACCTGTATGTATTCGTCAAACTCAAATTCAATGGTTTTTGAGTTGAAGTTGGTAGCAAAGGTATCAGGTGCAGCCGCTAATACTTTGGGGGGTGTAGTATCTTTATCGCCGCCGGTTGGGGCCACGCGTATAGCACAGCCTGCCGCTAGTAGCAGAATGAAAATAAATGTTGTATAGCGGGTAAAATTTATCACGCGGTAAGCGAAGGTACGAGCAAAGCTACCACTTGTGCCAGGTATGTGGCATCGGTTTCGTCAAAAGTGTTCAACGTTTCGCTGTCAACATCTAATACGGCTAACACGCGGTTTTGGTATGTGAGGGGTATTACAATTTCTGATTTTGATAAAGCGCTACAGGCTATATGCCCCGGAAAGGCATCTACATCAGGTACAACAATCGTCTCATTTTTTTGCCATGCTGTGCCGCAAACGCCTTTACCTATTGCTATGCGCGTACAGGCTACCGGGCCTTGAAAGGGGCCAAGCACCAACTCATCCCCATCAACAAAATAAAAGCCCACCCAAAAAAAGTTGAATGCCGTTTTAAGCGCTGCTACTATGTTAGCTGCGTTTGCAATAGCGTTTTTTTCACCATCAACCAATGCTGCTAACTGCGGAAGCAACTCGGCATACTGCGCTGCTTTGGGCAGTTGTTTATCAGGAATAATAAGGTCTTCGGACATGGAGCAAAGGTAGGGGAAATGTCCGAACAAGATAAAAACCGATTAAACTGATAGACAAGATAAATCATGTTAATCAGAATAATCCTAAATATCCTGTTCAGACAATTATTACATTTGCGCTAATGACTTTTGAGGCGATACTACAGGAACTGAAGCAGAAGAAATTCCGCCCCGTATATTTTTTATGCGGAGAGGAACCGTATTTTATTGATGTCATCTCTGACTACATTGAGAAGTATGCGTTGGCCGATGACGAGAAGGATTTTAACCAGACCATTACCTACGGGCAGGATACCGATACGGCCAATATTATAGCCAATGCCAAGCGCTTTCCTATGATGAGCGACAAGCAGGTGGTAATTGTGAAAGAGGCGCAAAATGTAAAAGACTTAACGGGTAGCGAAGATAAAACGGCCCATTTACTGGCTTACATTCAAAATCCGCAGCCCAGTACCATACTGGTTTTTTGTTATAAAAATAAAACAATAGATAAACGCACAGCCCTTGCTAAGGCACTGGATAAACACGCTGCGCTAATGTTCTCTGAAAAAGTAAGAGACTGGAAACTGGCCGAGTGGATTACAGCCTACATAGCAGTGCAAAACTACCGAATAACGCCTAAGGCGGCTATTTTAGTGTCTGAATTTTTGGGTGCCGATTTATCAAAAATTGCGAATGAATTTGATAAGCTTTTTATCAATGTTCCGCCGGGGCAAATGATTGACGAGGCTGTGATTGAAAAGTACATTGGCGTTAGTAAAGAGTATAACATTTTTGAGCTGAACAACGCCCTTGGCAAACGCGAAAGTTTGAAGGCGTATAAAATTGTTGACTACTTCTCGCGCAACCAAAAAAACTATCCGCTGGTAATGACTGTGGCTACGCTTTATGGCTATTTTACTAAGCTGCTTTTAATACATACATTGCAAGACAGGTCGGATAAAAATGTGGCATCGTCTATAGGCATAAACCCCTTTATGGCTAAGGATTATATAAGTGCTGCACGAAACTATCAGTACGCTAAACTCCGCAACATTATAACCCATTTGCGCGAGGCCGATATGATGAGCAAAGGCATTGAATACCCTTCGCTTGAGCCTAAAGAAATATTAAACGAACTGGTATATAAAATATTGAATTAATGAACCATTGGCTAGTAAAATCAGAACCGGTAAAATACAGTTGGGAGCAATTTGAAAAAGACGGCAACGCCGTATGGGATGGTGTACGAAACTACCAGGCGCGCAACAACCTGCAAGCCATGAAAAAGGGCGATTTAG
>JANOCJ010000400.1:0-3106 GCA_031412115.1 Flavobacteriales bacterium | reverse complement strand
TATAATCTTGTCTATCATAATTCATCTGTTAGTTATCTTGTTCTGTCAATTTACTAAAATTAGACATGCCTAAACTTTTTATTTTGCGAAACTAATTCTAGATTTGCACGTAATTTGGTTAGATTTACAACCTCCCTCCGTGGAGTACCCCATCTGTCCTGAGTTCATCCGGACAACATCCCCTAATTTTAGGGGAAGAAAAAATCACCTCCCAAAAAATAGGGAGGGGTTGGGGTGGGTACTTGAGGGCGGTAAAGAGTAGACTAAAAAATGGAACAAAACACCGAACGGAAGTCATTATCTGAAGTACACGGCAGTGTAGATACCGCCCTGCCCAAAGGCCGCTTTAAGCGGTTGCTGGCGTTTTTAGGGCCTGCCTACCTCATATCTGTTGGTTATATGGACCCCGGCAACTGGGCTACCGATATTGCCGGCGGCAGCGCCTTTGGCTACAAACTGCTGTGGATATTATTAATGTCGAACATTATTGCGCTGCTACTGCAAAGCCTGTCGGCGCGGTTGGGCATTGTTAGGAGGCTTGATTTGGCACAAGCATCGCGCGAGGCGTACCCAAAAATGATAAACTACATACTGTGGTTTTTGGCCGAGATTGCCATTGCCGCCTGCGACCTTGCCGAAGTACTGGGCATGGCCATTGGTTTAAAATTAATATTTGGGCTAGACTTACTTTGGGGTGTACTTATTACCTCTGTCGACTCGCTTTTGCTGATACTACTAATGCACTACGGTATACGCAAAATGGAGGCCTTCATCCTATCGTTAGTAGCTCTTATTGGCGGTGCTTTTTTAATACAGTTGCTTATTGCCAAGCCCGATATTTCGGCTGTTGCCACAGGGTTTATTCCTACCCAACTAAACAGCCAAGCTTTGTATTTAGCCATTGGTATTATAGGTGCTACAGTAATGCCGCACAATTTGTATCTCCACTCATCGCTAGTGCAAACCCGCCGCTTTGGGCGCACCGCTGCCGACCTTGCCAAGGCTATTAAGTACAATATCATCGACTCTGCCATTGCGCTAAACGCCGCATTTTTTGTAAACTCCGCCATATTAATATTAGCCGCTACTACCTTTTACAAAAACGGCTTGTTTGATATTGCCAGTATTGAAGGCGCACACGCCATGCTGGCCCCTATGCTGGGCAGCAACCTGGCCCCTACCCTATTTGGTTTGGCACTTATTGCCGCAGGCCAAAGCTCTACCATTACCGGCACCCTTGCGGGCCAAATTGTTATGGAGGGCTACCTCGACTTACGCATACAACCGTGGATACGCCGCATTGTAACGCGGATGATTGCCATTGTTCCCGCTATTATTTGTATTGTATATTTTGGCGAAGAGCGTACCGAAGATTTGCTGGTATTTAGCCAGGTTATATTAAGTATGCAATTGGGCTTTGCCATAGTGCCGCTTATCCATTTGGTTAGCGATAAAAAAAACATGGGCAGCTTTGCCATTCGTCCGTATGTGCAGGTGCTGGCATGGCTATCTGCGCTGGTTATTATTGGGTTGAACGTAAACCTTATTTTTAGCATGTTTGCCGAGTTTGCCTACACCCCCGGCAACGAATTTTGGGCCATACCTATAGGGGCGGTTATTGTGTTCTTCAACGGGTTGCTACTATACATTACAATTGAACCATTTTTAGGCCGCAGCTACGAGAGCTTTGAATCGCACAGCGCCGAACTTACCATTAAGCCGGTTGAAAAAGTGGCTACCTACAGCAAAATTGCCATTACTATTGATTTTAGCGATACCGACAATGCCACCATTAACGCTGCCCTTGCCCAAGGCGGCAAGCAAGCCGAATACCTGCTTATACATATTGTTGAAACCGTTGGTGCACAATTTTTTGGCCGCGATGCGGGAGACCACGAAAGCCAGCAAGACAGCGACCAGATTGAGAAATACCAAAGTGCCCTTATTGCCGCCGGTTACCATGCTATAACACGCCTGGGCTACGGCAGCCCCAAAAAGGCCATACCTAAAATTGTAAACGACTACAACCCATCGCTGCTGGTAATGGGTGCGCATGGGCACAATACCTTTAAAGATATTGTTTTTGGCACTACCCTAAACAGCGTGCGCCACAGCATTAAAGTGCCGCTGCGTATTGTAAGGAATGATTAGGTATTCGTTCTTTTGGCTTGACCCAAAAGAACCAAAAGGTCAAGGGCTGTCATTTCTCCCCGACCTGCTACGGGGCGTTCTCTAAACCGCGCAAACTTGTTCGCCTTTGGCGAACTTCAAACAGCGCGCGCTTTGTCCCGCAGTGGCGGGACACGTTCACTTTCCTTGCAGGTGCCCGTTTCGAAATGAAGGCCCATTATTGCTTACGCATGAAATAACTGACAATCTAGTTTTTGCGTAAGCAACAAAACCGGCCTAGCGTTTTAAGGCGGGGCACCCGCAGAGAAGTGAAGCGCTGAAAATCTGCGTTGTTTAAAGGTTTCGATGCGCTTAAGGCGCAGAGAAAACAAGTTTGCAGATTTTAGCGTAACGCCCTCGCAGCGGGTCGCCGAGAAATGCAGCCGGGAGCTTTCTTTGCTTACTTTCTTTCGCGGTGAAAGAAAGTAAGGCCGTCGGCAGACAAGACTTAAAAATGATGATATTTGCACCACCAAATGAGCACCAAAATAAACGAAGTAATAGTAGTAAGTAAAAACCGCCGCGCGGGTTTTGAGTACAGCATACTGGAAACCTACAAGGCCGGTATGGTGCTTAAAGGCACGGAGATAAAGTCTATCCGCGATGGGAAGGTGAACATTGCCGATGCCTATTGCCTGGTGCAGGACGGCGAAGCCTTTATACGCAATATGCACATTGACGAGTACGACCGTGGCGGCTTTGTAAACCACAGCCCACGTGCCGACCGTAAACTTCTCCTTAAAAAAAACGAACTTAAAAAGCTTACCAATAAGCTTAAAGACAAAGGCCTTACGCTTGTGCCGCTTAGTTTATTCATAAATGAAAAAGGCTTTTGCAAGCTGGAATTTGCGTTGGGCAAAGGCAAAAAATCATTCGACAAACGGGAGGATATTAAGAAGCGCGATGTGCAGCGGGAGTTGGATAGGGGGTAATCTAA
>JANOCJ010000399.1:0-2975 GCA_031412115.1 Flavobacteriales bacterium | reverse complement strand
CGCCATCGGCGACATCGTCCGTATCGAAGCCCACATGGGCGGCTACGGCAAGCCCAAGGACTGGTGGCGCTCCAGCCGCAGCATCTCCGGCGGCATCCTCTACGACTGGGGCGTCCACCTCCTCGAATATTCGCTTCAGCTCATAGACTCCCCCGCCACCGAAGTCAGCGGCTTCGCCCGCCAAGGCTTCTGGGGGCCGCAGACCACCTGGAAGGAAGACACCAACGAAGACGAAGGCTTCGCCGTCATCCGCTTCCAGAGCGGCCAATGGCTCACCCTCTCCGACTCCTCCAGCGAATCCACGCCCAAGGACGGCATCATCGAGATCACCGGCACCCGAGGCACCCTCGTCCTCGAAGGCAAGCATGTCACCCTCCATCAACATCAAAACGACCGCACCGTCGTCACCCGCATCCCCACCCCCCCCGACGAGGGCCACCGCTACTACGAAAACATCCGCGACCACCTCGTCCACGGCCTCCCCCTCGTCATCACCCCCGTCTGGTCCCGCCGTCCCGTCCACTACATAGACCTCGCCGCCCAGAGCGTCCGCGCTGGCCGCTCCCTCTCCGTCACCTATCCCTAGCGCCGTTCATCCAGCCTCCCCCTCGTCCTCCGCTCCCCGCACTAAATATTGGATACGGAATAGGGAATGCCTGCTACACCGCTCCTCCTAGCCAAAAGCTCTTTAAGATGCTCCTGATCAGCCCCATCCGTCCTCTTTGTCCCATAAGTCGCATCAGTTCCTCACAAAAAGCTCCCGCATCACCTCGCCAGCGCATCACATCATCACACTAGCGTAAAATATCTCTTTGTCAGCGCATCACATCATCACTTCAACGCAACGCATCACCTCATCAGCGCATCACATCATCACGCCAGCGCATCGTATCATCTCTAAAGCTGACACGATACACCCCGCGCGAAATTTCCCACACGGAAAAAGTTTTCCTTGCCATCGCCCAAGTTTTAGTAAACAATAAACACGAAACCCTTCCACTTCTCACATATTATGGCTAAAGATCAAACCAAACGCATCCGCCCCGGCATCCTCAAAGAAGACCGGGACGCCCTCTCCGCCATCAAAGGCTACGCCGCGCCCGTCTACAAGCCCGCAAACGACAACTACACCCTCGAAAAGCTCGTCGCCATCCAGGCCGCGATGGTGACGGCCCGCGAACTCGAAGTGCAGGCCCAGGCGGCGGCGGATGCCGCCCGCGATGCCGCCGTCGCAAAAGAGTGGGCCTTCCACAACGCCATGCTGGAAGCCAAGACCCAGGTGAAGGCGCAATACGGCGCGGACTCCAACGAATACGCCGGCCTCGGCCTGATCAAGAAAAGCGAGCGCGAATCCCCCAGCCGCACCTTCGCCCCTCCCACAACCTGATTTCCCTCCCGCCTGTCCTCTGCGCCTTCGCGCCTTTGCACCTTTGCAAGAGGCTTGTCTCATGCCGCTCCCTACCAGTAAAGAGGATTTCCCCCTTTCCCCCATTGGATGTTGGATATTGAATATTGGATGTTTCCCGCCCCGCTCCTCCCGGCCAAAAGTCCTCCAAAAGACGAATGCGCGGTATCAGCGGTCTCTCTCCTCCTTGTCATGAAAGCTCCCCTCCGCCTCCTCCTCGCCTGCCTTCTCCTCCTCGCCTCCGCCTTCCCCGTCGCAGCCCAGAACGAGGAGGCGGAGGTCAATCGTATCTTCCAATACTTCGTCCCCTCCGCCGTCCCCAAGGCCAGCGCCAACTCCGGCGCCTATCTCTGGGTGCCGCCCGCCACCCCGCACATCCGCGCCGTCATGATCGGCATCCACAACGGCCTTCCGCTCACCATCCTGCAAAGCCCCGCCGTCCGCGCCGTCTGCCGCAGGCACGGCATCGCGCAAATCCTCCTCACCCCCAACGGCAGCGAGATCGGCCCCGTCATGCTCAAGGGCTTGAGCTACGATGTCACCAGCCCCGAACGCACCGCCGTCTATGACCTCTACCTCAACGCCCTCGCCTCCGTCTCCGGCCACCCCGAGCTTCTCTCCGCCCCCATCGTCCCCCTCGCCCACTCCGCCTACATGAGCTTCACTTTCGAGGCCGCGATGCGCAAGCCCGAGCAATGCCTCGCCGCCCTCCCCATCAAGGCCGGCATGCCCGACCTCTACGCCTTCTACGCCGAAGGCGGCAAGGCCAAGACCCCCAGCCCCGCCCTCTCCCTGAAAAACGTCCCCCTCCTCTTCATCGCCTCCTCCAGCCAGGAGACCGTCGGCTGGGGCGCGCTCCCACACAACATCGGCTCCATCAGCTTCATGAACTCCTACCGCCGCGACCGCGACGACAACCCCGGAACCGACTACGAGCCGCGCAACGAAATGATGGGCATCAGTTGGGACATGATGAGCGGACACTTCGACATGCTCCCCCGCAACTACCAGTTCACCGCCGACTGGCTCGACGCCATCGCCACCGCCCGCCTCCCTAAAAAGCCCGGCGACCCGCTGAAAAACCTCGCTCTCCGCGACGGCTGGCTCATCAACCCCAACGTCCCCACCACCGGCGATCTTCCCGCCGACTTCCCCCTCCCCGCCTCCTACCTCGAATACAAAGGCCCCCGCGCCAAGGCGCTCTGGTTCCCCAACAGCGAGCTTGCCAAGGCGCAGTTCCAGCTTTTCTACAACGAGCCGCGCCGCTCCGTCGAGCTGTTCACCTTCCTCGACCCCGCCGGACAGCCCATCAGCCTCGCCCACGGGCGCATGGCCATCATGCCCGACGCCCATCTCCTCATGCAGGACGACGGACTCCTCACCCTCACCACCCACCACTTCACCGCCCCGCCCGAAATCTGCACCGTCAAGGACCGGGAGCACGCCAAGCGCCCCGAACAGCCCCACACAATGGAGAACGTCCTCCTCCCCGGCAAGACCGACCTGCCCCTCAGTTCCATCCCCCTCCAGTTCGATCCCAACGGCGCCGCCGTCGAGCTTGTCCGCCGCG
>JANOCJ010000398.1:0-9101 GCA_031412115.1 Flavobacteriales bacterium | reverse complement strand
AATTCAGGTGTTTTCCAATGGCTGGCATCAATAAATTTAGCACCGCGCGCATGGTTGCCAAAGGGCACAAGGTTTACAACCTCATTTTGTGCAGGAACAGTTAAAAGATAGTTAGCATATTTTTTTTGTAGTGCGCCTAATTGCAAATAATAGCGTGGGTTTGCCTCAATTAATTCCAATAAGGTATTAACCCCATTGCCGGTAACGGTTAAAAATTCTTTGTAAACAATGCCTGATATTGTGCCCTTTTTTTGGTGTGGGTAGCGGTAGTAAAATATGCCAACTTCATTAGGACAGGTAATTAATTCCTGCACCAAAAAATTTACTTTAATGCGGTTTATGTATTTTTCAATATCATTTTCCGATTCTAATTTTTCTACCCCTAAGCCTTTCATTCCAATATCGGGCTTGGCAATGCAAGGGTATTGAATGCCTGCTGTATGTATTGCCAACGCTACGTTATTAGCATTTGCGCTTTTTGCAAATGCTAATGTTTTTGGAATATATTTTGCGGGCAACATATCATAAATTTCCTTTTTTGATTCCATTAAAAAGCCGCCATTTTTTATGGTGGGGTTAGCGGCATTAAAAAAGAAAAATGATTTTGCCCTAAAAGAATAATAAAACCAAACAACATATACCGGCGTGTATACTAGGTCAAAAGGCCAGTATTCCCAATGGGTAAGCTTATGTATAAATATTTTTAATTGTTTCAAATGGGTTATTTTATTGGTAACGTATTTGCATAATCTATGGTATTCAAAAGGTCTTTATGTAAGATATGAATAGCGTTGCCTTGTAAAAATGCCTGTGTAATACTAAACGTTTTAAGAAAATTATCGCGGTTTATTACAAACCCGTTATCTGTATCGTCATTATGGCTGTAGTTATGAAAAGCCTGCAAGTCCTCGTATGTAGGCCGCGGATTTTTTTCTAAAAACTGCCTGAACCATTCTTCGCGTTGCGCAATAATTTCTTTTGTATATAGCGTTGTCGACGACCATATATGGTTTTCAGTCGAAGACAATTCTTTTATGTCCTTTTCCCACCCATTCCAACGCAGTTGATACAGTTTATTTTCTTGCAAAAGTACAATGGTAAATGGCTCTATTCCTATTAAATCAATTACACCAAAAGTTTGGTATGGAGATATTTGCGATAGTATATCAAGCAAAATAAGCCCACGGCTTCTTTTATAGGGCGGGTTGTGGTGATGCCATTCGGCAGCACCATTTAGCAATACAGCAAAGTTGCTGCTATCATCAACGGCAAACCAAGTGCCACCGGCTTTTACATCTTTAGGAAATATAATTTTTTTATTGCCCAAGGTTTCAACCTCCGGCTGCAAAGCAGCGCCTCGGGCCAATTGCTCGTCGCGGTTTGAGGTAATTACAATGCCTTTGGCAGTGTTTACAAACGTTACTGTGCACATTGCAAGCGGTATTGCAGGGTTGATGGAGCTACGCCAAATTCATTGCCTATGGTAATATTGCCCAGTTTAATTATAGCTACTTTTATTAGCGCCTGGTGGTGTATGCAGTGTTCTAAATTGTAATATAATTCGCGGTAATAATTAGTGGCAATGGTATGGGTATTTCCATTTAATGCTACCAATAAATTCAACGTTTTATCGGGTTTATTCAAATTTTCAACAATGTTATTTATGCAGCTAATGGCATAGCTTATATTGGTTTCAATTATTTTATTCCGCTTGCGCGAATCATAATTAACAGTGCCATTTTGATATTGAATTTGCAGGCATTGAAAAAGCTCTATTATATGCCGTGTATGCTGCCCTACAGTGGCGTTGCTAAGTTCTGTAATTGGGGTAATATATTGCTCATTACTAAACTGCTTTAATAGCTCAATATGTTCTTTTAGCGTATTGTATATGGTAGTTTGCATGCTTAGAATTGAAGTTTTAGCAATTTGGGTAATTGATTTTTGTTGATGAATATTAGTATTGAGCAACAAATAAAAGTTACTACTGCATATATAAATAGTTGCCCGCCATCATCCTTTACAACTAATCCTAAAACTAAAATATGCGATGCTATGGCCCCTGCCATAACACCTGCCCCGGTTAGCGCACCTAATAATGTGGTACGCGGAATAAGCAATAAAACTGCGGCAATAAGTTCTGTAATACCCGATGCTATTCTGCCCCAAGGTTCCATACCCATTTTGGTAAAAATATATACCGACTCAGGCGAAGCGGAGAATTTAAAATACAATGTTTGCAATAGGATGATGGCAGGAATAATTCGCAAAATCCATAATAAGATGTTCTTTTTCATAGCAGTTTTTATTTACTTGGTTATTTGTAAATAGAAATCCAGTTCTTATCGGCTTTGGCTTTCAGGTTTTTTTCGTCCTTGTTCCAACTAGTTAGGGTATTGTTAAAGTAGGCATTGTAAAACAAGTATAATTTACCATCAACAATTTTAAACGTTTTAGGGTCAATTTCTACTTTTTCGCCTTTGGCACCCATGGCGTAAGCGCACCAGCCGCCATACTGGGGTTGATATTTAACACGATCTTTATTAAACAATGCTTTATTGCCTTCGGTTGAGAAATAATAGATAACCCCATCAACCAACTGCGAAATTTTGCTGCTGCCTTTTACCGCTTTATTTAGGGTAAAATAGGCTACAGGGTCGTAGCCTTCAATGGCCACAAAGTTGCTTAGGTTAAATTGCTTTTGCCGCAATGTTGAAGCGTTTTGTGCATTTGCCAGTGTAGTAGCTAATGCAAACGCTACTATAATATATTTTTTCATAGTTATTGTTTTATAATGCGTTTAACAATGCGGCCGCTAGCGTTTGACATAACTACAGAGTATAAACCAGTTGGTAAGCCCGATAAATTAATAGTGGTTTGGTTAGTAAATTGTGTATTGACAACCGGTTTTCCTTCTACCGAAATTACTTGTAAATTATAGTTACCATTTTCAGCTAATTGTATGGTTAATAAGCCCGTTGTTGGGTTTGGGTATATATTAGCCTCAATGGCTTTTGTAGTGTTAAGGCCCGTTGTAAGGTTGCCTTGGCTTGCATCAACAGCCTCGGCCTGTACCACTTCTTTTGTTGCATCAACCTGCAATATGGCCATGGTATAAATGCGTGCTAAATTCCAAAGGGGGTTTGCCTCGGTGGTAACTTCATATACTAATGAGTCGCCAACAGTTGCCGGTGCTGTAATATCCATCCCCGTTGCATCAAACAACGATTTACGAAACACATCGTGGTGCAAACTTTCGCCATTGGGGCTGGTGTAAAAAACAGTATCCTCGGCTAGGGCTGCAAATAGCTTTAGGCTTATATAAGAGTGGGCTGCAACTGTTTTAACTGTTATGGTAGATTGGATAGAATCCGCACCAAATTTTTGTTGGTTGATAGTTATTGCAAAAGGCGATGTTTGTCCCTCATAAGGAGCAAATATAGCTGGGTTTGAATAGTTTTGCGAGGGGGTAACTATAGCTCCTTGCACTACAACAACGGGGGAGCCTCCGTATACGTTATAGTAGTTTGTACGGTCATCGTTATCGGGGTCGTTTTGTTGGCTTAATAAACAACCTACATAGGGCGAACTTGGGTGTATTGCCAAATGCAATATTTGGGGGTGTGCGGCCAGGTTGCTATACAAAGTAGGGTTTGCATTAGCACAAATGCTGCATTTGGTGTTGGTAAAATGTTCTACCACTATTTTTTTAGGCACTTGGGCAAATACTATGGTTGTAATAAGCAGCAAGGCCGCAATTGTAAAATTTTTCATCGCTTTATAGTTAGATTTTGAGGATTAGTCGCAACCCAATGCGTAACCTTACAATGAATGTTAAATTTATTTTGCTCAACCAACAAATAGCCTTGTCAACCGTTTAAGCACCTTATCTTTGCAAAATGAGAGTAGATATTTGGTCGGACGTAGTATGTCCGTTTTGTTACATAGGCAAACGCCAGTTTGAAACGGCTTTGGAGCAGTTTGAGCATAAGGATGAAGTGGAAATTGTA
This sequence comes from Flavobacteriales bacterium, assembly GCA_031412115.1. GTDB lineage: Bacteria > Bacteroidota > Bacteroidia > CAMBQF01 > CAMBQF01 > CAMBQF01. Next base: position 5,091 of record JANOCJ010000398.1, on the reverse strand, counting down.
TGGCATAGTTTTGAGCTCGACCCCAACATGCCTAAGCCTTCGGTAGGTAATTTGTATGATATGCTTGCGCAGAAGTACAATATTACCCGCGAGAGGGCTGAATTTATGAGCAAGGGCGTAGTAGAGATGGCTGAACTAGTGGGTTTGCATTACGATATGGATGCAGCCAAACCGGCAAACTCATTTGATGCGCACCGCATCATTAAACTAGCTAATAAACACGGCTTAGCCGATGCGGCAGAAGAACGCTTTTTTGCAGCCTATTTTACCCAAGGCAAAGACATTGCCGATGCAGAAACCCTTAAGCAACTAGGCATTGAAATTGGTTTAAACGCGCAAGAAATTGATGCTGTTTTAGCAAGCGATGAATACACCAATGAAGTGCATGCAGACCAGGATTTGGCTAAGCAAATGAATATAACGGGCGTGCCATTTTTTGTGATGAATAACAAGTACGGTATATCGGGCGCGCAAGGTGGGCAAACGTTTTTAAAATCGCTGCAGGCCATTTGGGATGAGGAGAACAAGCCAAGTGCAGAATAATTTTACCTTTGCAAATAAAATACTGGTTATGAGCGAAGAAGTAATAGTAAGAGATAGCAATGGCACGGTTTTACAAGATGGCGATACCGTAACCCTGACAAAAGATTTAAAGCTAAAAGGCTCATCAACCGTTATAAAACGCGGAACGGTAGTAAAGAATATTAAACTAACCGGCGATGCGCAAGAGATTGATTGCCGCGTTAATAAAATGGAAATAGTATTGCGCGCCGAGTTTTTGAAGAAGGCATAGTAATTTAGATTGGATTGTTTTAATTGTTTAAATCATTTAAAACAGCATCATAATTATTAATTTCATTAATTTTTGAATCAAATTTTAATAGGGAAATACCGTTAGTTTGTTTTCCTGCTAATCTTACCATTGGAACAATAAAGATGATTTTTGATTCTGCCCTAATTAACTCAGGGTAGCCGCTTTTAATCATATTTATATCTTTGGCCTCCCTTGACCATTCTCCTCGGGCGAGTGTTTTCATTATTTTAATGTATAGAGTTCTGTTTTCGGTTTTTATTACATAATCAAATGTAATTAAACCTATTTTTTTGTTCTTTTCCCTTTCTTTTATTTTTTCTTTAAAAAAATCGACCTTTTTATCTAATAAACTATATACTGATTCAAGATATTTTTCTCTTTCAAATGATTTTATTTCCATTATAGAATTATCAATTGTGTTGATAATTTTTTCTTTCTCAGTTGTTCTAATTCTAGAAGTTGATATAGCATCTTGCGCTATATTTTTCAAATTAATATTTTTAGTTAAATATTCAAAACCAATTGCTTGACTGACAGTATTGTCGATAAATTCAGAGCTGGACGAAATAATATTGGTAATTTTTAATAGCTCAGTTTGTAGATGTACCATCCCGTATGGATAATAGTCATACATTATTGTTTTTTGATTCTTTTTGTCAAATGGTATTTCTGTGGTATTTTCACAAATTATTACAACAGGTTTCTGTAATGTGTCTGCAACACCAAGTTCATACATAACGTTTCCATTTGTATTTGTTATGTCTGCTATAACTAAGTCGCTGTCGTGTATTTTTTTAACTACTAGACTAGTAATAAGGCCAATTGTTGATATTTGATGTGAAATTTCAACTTCAAAATCACTTAGTATGGGTTTGAAAATTGTTTCTATCAAATCGTTTATTTTCCTTCTTTCATGTGACCCCTCTTTATTTATGGGAGCAATTACGAAGCATTTTCTTTTCATCGCAAGTAAGTTTGTTTTTCAAAAATGCAAAATACATTACTTAATTGCAAATCTTTTTTAGCAGAATATTACGCATTCTCTAAATCAGCAATAATTATTTTATTCATTTTTAGCATGGCTTGCATGGCGCGCTGGGCTTTTGCTGCATCGGGGTTGCTTAGTGCTTTGCCTAAAGCTGTTGGTATTATTTGCCACGATAAGCCGTACTTGTCTTTCAGCCAGCCGCAGCGGCTTTCCTGTCCGCCATCGGCAATAAGTTTGTTCCAGTATTCGTCTACTTCTTCCTGTGTGTCGCAGCTTACAAAAAGTGATATGGCCTCGGTAAATTTAAACATAGGGCCACCGTTTAAAAAGTTGAATTTTTGCCCTTCCAATTCAAAGCTGCCGCCAAATACCGGCCCGTCGGGCGCCATGCGCTGCAACTGGCCCATAGCTGAGTTTTTGAATATAGAAATGTAAAAGTTGGCGGCCTCTTCGCCGTTGCTATCAAACCACAAAAAAGGTGTGATTTTGCCCGTGTTAATTGTTGCCATATGTAAGTTGTTTGGTTTAGCAAATGTATACGGCTAAATCAAATTTGGCAGGGTGCAAATACGGCTATATTAGGGGCTGATTGCGAAGAGTTACATTTATTAAACAAGGCTTTTTAAAGCACCAATTCGTTAAATAAGCGTTGGGCTGTTTCTTCCAAATCGTTACACAAACCCGGGTGCGGTCGCGATGTTTGGATGGCCGAACTCCTTATTGCCGTTAACCAACGAAAGCGCGATGGTACGTCCATCTCGGCTATGGGGCCGCACTTTTTTTCGCCCATGGCTATTTTTTGAAATGATTGTAGGTTGAGTTGTACCTGTGCAATATCCAACTCAGTAGAAAAGGAGCGCAAGCGGGTCTCATCAATAGTAAAATGTACGGTGATAAATTTGGCGCTTTTGCAAAAAAGGATAACCCCCACGTTGATGAACTCTTCCCTTTCAACAACTGGCAAAACGCGGATTACAGCATACTCATATAAGTATTTTTCGTGCATTTTGGGCTTCGTTTGTAAAAATTTCGGAGTGGGTTAAACGGGTAGTTAAAAACTGAAAATATACGTTACGTATTTGTTCCGGTGTTTCATCGGTATCTTCCCAATGCAGCCATTCATCGGGTATTAAGTCCACAATAGCGCGTATTTTATCTGTAGTAAGTATCGCTTTATACTCGGTATTTACTTCCGCTAACAATGATGCCTGCGGCAATAATACATGGTCTTTTACCAATGCAAAAGGGCTTTGGGCGTGCTTCTCCCACGTTGTCCAGCTATGATGAAAATACAGGCTGGCGCCGTGGTCTATCAACCAAAGTTCTTTATGCCACATTAGCATATTTGTATTTTTAAACGTACGGTCAATATTGGTAATAAAGGCATCCAGCCACACTATTTGCGATGCTTTTTTTGTATCAACAGTAGTAACCACAGGGTCGAAGGTGATGGCACCTGAAAGAAAATGCAATGCTAAGTTTAAGCCTTGGCTGCCCTGCAAAAGGTCTTGTATTTCCTCGTCGGCCTCGGTACGGCCAAAGGCTTCATCTAAATTAGCAAAAACAAGTTCGGGTATTTTAAGGCCTAAGGTGCGGGCAATTTCGCCGCCTAATAATTCAGCTATAAGGGCTTTTGGGCCGTGGCCGTTGCCCCTAAATTTTAGTACGTATTTAAAGCCGTCGTCGGCTTCGGCCAATGCAGGCAATGAGCCGCCCTCGCGTAAAGGCTGTATGTAGCGGGTAACGTTTACGGTGCGTATGGGCGATGCGTATGCCATTTTAACTTTACTTTCAGTTACCAAAAGTAAGGCATAAATGGTCAACCTGCGTCAACAGTTTTTAAAGAGTTTATAGGGCCCATGCGGTGTTAAACACCAGGTTTGCAAAAGGAAAACCACCACCTAGATGCTCCCAGCCAAAGGCTACACGGGCACGCTATAAACAGGGACTAACTTTACGAAGAACGGTAAGCTACCTCGTGGTATGTTTTTACGTGGGGCCCCAAAAACACGCGCGCAAAAATTCGTATTACAGCAATGCTGTCTATTATAAAACTTAATGAGGTGAAGAATGCCAGCAAAATCTGGTCTTCATGTATATGGGTAAAGATTAAATCTTCGCCTATAAAGGTTGTTGTTATTGGAAAACCCGTAAGCCCCAAGCTGCATATTAAAAACAAAAATGCTAGTTTAGGATGCTCGTACGAGTGGCCATAAAAACTTGTCAAATCAACTTTTTCAAAGCTTTTTAAACGTTGCAGGCAGAAGTAACCAATAGCACCCGAAACTACGATTCCGCTTAGGTATAGCAAGTTGTCGGCATACTTAAAATGCTCGTTAAATGATATGGCCAGCGCCACCCAAAAGTGGTTCATAATAATCAGTATCCAGCTTTTGGTTACGTTTTTACGTTCGGTAAAAGCTTTAAACACCATTAGCAAGCCTATAAGCGAGAATAATGCAGGCAAATAGGGGTTTATTTCGCCCGGAATATCTACCTCGTAATAACAGGCTACCAAGCCAACAATGTAGGCAGGGATAAAGAATATAATTACCCTTTTTAGTGTTAAAAAATCAAGCTTATGACCGATACTTTTTAACGGGTTCCATAGAAAGCGGTACAGCATAGCATCAAGGTTCCACTCTTTTAACGATAGCATGTAAATAGAGTATTCTATACGCTTTGGCAATGAATCTTCAATGCTGTGTTTGCGTGGAATAAAATTGTAAAACTGCTCGCGTATTAAATAGCTTACTACCGATGGAGAAACCAACAATTGGTAGGTACGCAAAAAGGCATTGCCTGCAAAATGGAACAGCGCCAGGTTTTCGAAACCGGCAGCAACCTCTATAAAAATAATGCCTATTTGGGCTATTGAACCATAGGCTATTTGGCTTTTTACGGACGATTGCACACGCGCTATGAGCGAGGTAACAATGCTGGTAACTAATCCCGTTAAGCCAATAATTATGCGGACAGAAAACTGGTGTTCCCAAAAAGGAAAGGTGCGGATTAAAAGGAACACGCCTAAGTGGATTGATAATGAACCATAGAAGATAGCGCTTGATGGCGTTGGGCCTTCCATAGCACGCGGCAGCCATGATGAAAAAGGCAATTGTGCCGACTTTCCGGCAGCGGTCAACAAAATCATCAACGATAGAATAACGCCAATAACGGTATGGTTTTGCAGTTGCACACTAACCAGCTCGTAATTGCTAAGCTTTATAAATGTAATGTTTTCGTGCCATAGGTGGTGGCTCATCCACATAGCTATAATAAGTCCAACGTC
>JANOCJ010000397.1:0-3352 GCA_031412115.1 Flavobacteriales bacterium | reverse complement strand
GGCAAAACGGCCTTGGTATTTGATTATTTAAAAGCCTATTTGGGCGATAGTACGTTTGACAATTGTATGCATGTGTACTATGATAAATGGAAATTTAAACACCCGCAGCCGGAAGATTTGCGTAAGGTTTTTGAAGATGAAACAGGCAAAAATTTAGGTTGGTTTTTTGATGACCTCATCAACACCAATAAAAAGATTGATTATAAACTAGGGCGCGTGGTAAAAAACAGTCCTTATTTTGTAAACGACAGCACTACCGTTACAACTGGGGTTTATATTAAAAACCGCGGCCAGGTTAACTCTCCTGTTGCCATTAATGAAGTAAGAGATGGTAAAATTATAGCTACCACTTGGGTAGAAGGATTTAAAGGAAAAAAGTCTTTTACTGTTTCCCAAAGTTACTACAGCACATTAGTGTTGGATGCAGGTGAAAAAATGCCCGAAGTGCAACGCGGCAATAATTCATCTGCCGGCAGGCAATTTCAAATGCGCATTTTAGGCAAGGTAGAAGACCCTAAATACAACCGCCTGTATTACACCCCTGTTGTAGGCTGGAACTATTACAACCATGCCATGATTGGTGCTGCATTTTACAACCATACCATACCGCAAAAAAAGTTTGAATATACTGTAATGCCGCTGTTTGCTATTGGCACTACCAGCCTTACCGGCGAAGGTAATGTTGCCTATAACATTCAACCCTTAAAAGGGCCATTCCGCCAGATAACATTGAAAGGTGCAGTAGCAAGTTACCATTTTGAAAATGGTGCGCAAAACACTGATTTCAACCTGCGCTTTATCAAGTTAACGCCACAAGTAACCTTCGATATAAAAAAATGCAACGGCGCAAGCCCATTCTCTCAGCAAGTTAATGTGCGTTACATTCATATTTACGAAGACCAACTGTATACTGATGGCAACGACCGCGTAGTGCAAAAAAAACGTTGGCTGATGGATTACTCGTATACGTTGAGCAACAAAAACCCGGTAAACAAATACAGCCTTAATGTACACGTGCAACACAACCAATACATGGCAAAAGCGTGGGCAGAGTTTAATTACGCCTTAATGTATGCCAAACGCAAAAGTGCAACCATTAAATTCCGTGCATTTGCAGGGGGCTTTTTATACCAAAGCAACCTTATGCCATCGTTATACTGGCTTAGGTTAAGCGGCCAACGTGGCTATCAGGATTATACGTATGACAATATATTTCTTGGTCGCAGCGAAACAAGTGGTGTACTATCAGCCCAATTTGCACAGAATGATGGTGGGTTTAAAATGTGGTCGCAGTTAGATACCTATAAATGGATGACTGCCATCAACATAAAAGCACCGTTGCCGGGTAAATTTTTAGAGAAACTGCCAATTAAAATTTACGCATCGGTAGGCACTTATGGTCGCACCTTTAGCGGCGCCAAAGGTTTGGTATTTGAGGTTGGTCCTTACCTTTCTATCGTACCCGATATTTTTGAGATTTACTTCCCCGGATTTACGTCTAAAGAAATGCGCGAATCAACATCAATACTTAAAAACTACAAGTATTATGAGCGCATACGCTTTACACTAAACCTAAACCAGTTGCGCGTATTTGAACTAATTAAAAAAATACAGTTTTAATTGGCAAACGGCGGTAAAATATATTTCGCTTCTGATTTTCACTTAGGTGTACCAACCTATGAGAAAAGCCTTGAACGTGAAAAAGCTATTATACGCTGGCTGGAAATGGCCGAAAAAGATGCCCGCGAAATTTATTTGGTAGGCGATGTGTTTGATTTTTGGTTTGAATATAAAACAGTAGTGCCCCGCGGCTACGTGCGTCTGCTGGGCAAGCTGGCCCAAATGACGGACAAAGGCCTGCCCATACACTTTTTTACGGGTAACCACGACATGTGGACTTTTGACTATTTAGAAAAGGAAATAGGGCTTAAAGTGCACCGTGCGCCTATTACTGTTAACTACTCGGGCAAAAGCTTTATGATTGGGCATGGCGATGGCCTGGGGCCTGGTGATAACGGCTACAAAATGCTAAAAAAGGTATTTGCCAGCCCACTTTGTAAATGGCTTTTTGCCCGTTTACACCCCAATTTTGGCACCGGACTGGCCATGTATTTATCAAAGCGCAGCCGCATTGCCACCGGCCATATTGATGAGCATTTTATGGGCGAAGACAAGGAATGGCTTATTTGCTATATAAAAGAAGTGCTGAAAAGACAGACTATTGACTACTTTATTTTTGGTCACCGCCACCTGCCTATTGACCATGCTATAGGCCAAGCGCGCTACGTAAACTTAGGCGACTGGATAAAATACAATACCTACGCCATTTGGGATGGCGAAAAGCTGGAATTGCTAAAATTTGCATAATTTTTCAAGGTTTCGTTATTTATAGGTAATTCATTATCTTTGTTGGATAAGTATTATCTATCATCTATCTATCTCATGAAAAAAGTTTTACTAGCGGCTTTATTTTCAATAACTACCGCATTCGCTTATTCGCAGTCGTGCCCTACGTGCATAATTGACCTTTCTTGTACGGCAAGCCCGGCTTTTCCAACCTTATGCCCTACCGTTTTGCCCGATGGCACTACCGGTGTAGCTTACAGCCAGGATTTAACATTTTATATGCCTGCCAGCTTTCAATATTCAGGCGTAAATGTTACGTTAAACCAAATAAATGTAACCAGTATTACAGGCCAACCTTCGGGTTTAAGCTTTACCTGCAGTGCACCAAACTGCACTTATTTTCCATCGCAAAACCCACCGGCTACTGAGCGTGGCTGTGTAAAAATTTGCGGCGTACCAACTATTCCCGGCAACTATACCATTATAGTATCGGTAGTAGCGCAGGCATCTACCCCGGTAGGCCCACAAACGCTGCCAACCCAATTTGAAATCCCTATTCGCGTTAACCCTCCTCCGGGGGGCAATGCCAGCTTTACCTTCAACCCACCATCAGGTTGCGATTCGGTTTGCGTTACTTACGGAGGCCTAATTGTTGCCCCTGATAATAAACCCACTACTTGGGCTTGGGATTTTGGCAACGGCCAAAACAGTACACTTCAAAACCCTCCGGTACAATGCTATACCCAACCCGGCGAATACATTGTATCGTTGAACACTAAAACATATAAATATGTATTAGATGCGGTTGCATTTACAGTAAACGGCGGCTATTGCGGCGATATTGAAGAACCAAACTACCCTATTATTGGTTGTACCGCTGCCCCCGACCCTTACTTTACATACAGCAACGGTTCTGCTAGTTTCTCTACAGAGGGCAACGCAGGTAATGACCAAGCTTCTGTTTCATTTACCGGCCTAAACCACGTATTGGAATCAAATTTGTTTG
>JANOCJ010000396.1:0-7250 GCA_031412115.1 Flavobacteriales bacterium | reverse complement strand
GTAGGTACCTAGGTTTCCCGGCTGGTTGCATGAATATAGTAAGCTATCATTTCTAAACATACTTCCACTAAATACCGTACCCGTTAAAGTATAGTCTTTGTTTAATTTAACAACGTGTTTAGCAGCATAAAAATCATTGTATATTATTATGTTATTTTCATCCTCATTATCAATGGCAATATCTAACGTATCAGTATTTTGAGATGTTCCGCCTATGCCACTATAACATACAATACCTGAATATTTGCCTATCACATTTTCTCTGTAATCATCCTTTTTACAGGAAGCTAACACCAGTATTGGCAAGAGTATATATAACAGCTTTTTCACAGCTTTATAGTTTAGGGTAATAAAGTAACACAATACGTTTGTAAAAAGCAAACGGGCTTGTCTACCCTTCTACTAGCTCAGGGTGACAATAGGGTAGGGCACAAAAAAAATCCCCCGCCTTTCGGCAGGGGATTTATCTAGTCCTCTAACTATACAAAGCGAAAGATTATTCCTCCGATTTGGTTTCTTCTGAAGTTTCGCCTTCGGCAGGTGCTTCAGTCTCTTCAGCCTTAGGGGCTTCTTCAACTTTAGCTGCTTTTGGGGCTGCTGCTTTACCGGCCGCTTTAGCTTCTGTACGTTCCATATCTTCTTTCAAAGCAGATAGTACTGATAAATCGCCAAGGGTGGTTTTTTCAGATGTGTCATTTACTTTTTTAACAGCTTTTTTAGTTTTAGCTTCTTTGGTTGCTTTGCTATCGCTGTCGTCAGTAGTGCTTACGCCTGATGCATCTTCATGTATTTTTGAGTGCGAAACAACAATTTTCTTGTTCTCTTTGCTAAACTCAATTACTTTAAAGTCAAGGGTTTCTTCAACTTTAGCGGTTGTTTTGTCTTCTTTCACCAAATGTTTCATTGGGGCAAAGCCTTCAACACCGTAAGGCAACGATACAATAGCGCCTTTGTCTACAAAGTTTACAACTGTACCTTGGTGTACCGAACCTTCAGTAAAGATGGTTGAGAATACTTCCCATGGGTTTTCTTCCAGTTGTTTGTGGCCTAAGCTTAAACGGCGGTTGTCTTTGTCAATTTCTAACACAACAACTTCCAGCTCATCACCTATTTTAGTAAACTCAGATGGATGCTTAATTTTCTTAGACCATGATAGGTCAGAAATATGCACCAAGCCGTCTACACCTTCTTCTAACTCAACAAAAATGCCGAAGTTAGTAAAGTTGCGTACTACGCCTTTGTGTTTAGAGTTAACTGGGTATTTCTCTTCAATACCATCCCAAGGGTTTGGAAGTAGTTGTTTAATGCCTAATGACATTTTACGCTCGTCGCGGTCAAGTGTCAATACAACAGCTTCTACTTCATCACCTACTTTAAGGAAGTCTTGAGCAGAACGTAAGTGCTGGCTCCACGACATTTCAGATACGTGGATTAAGCCTTCAACGCCGGCAGCAATCTCAACAAACGCGCCGTAATCAGCCAATACAACTACTTTGCCTTTTACTTTGTCACCAACTTTAAGTTCGGTGTTCAAAGCATCCCATGGGTGGGCTTGCAATTGTTTTAAGCCAAGGGCAATACGTTTTTTGCCTTCATCAAAATCAAGGATAACCACTTGAATTTTCTCGTCTAATTTAACGATTTCTTCTGGGTGGTTTATGCGGCCCCACGATAGGTCGGTAATGTGGATAAGGCCGTCAACGCCACCAAGGTCGATAAATACGCCGTATGAGGTGATGTTTTTAACGGTACCTTCCAATACCTGGCCTTTCTCAAGTTTCGACATGATGTCAACTTTTTGTTGCTCAAGTTCGGCTTCGATAAGGGCTTTGTGCGATACTACTACGTTTTTAAATTCATTGTTGATTTTAACAACTTTAAATTCCATTGTTTTACCAACGTAAACATCGTAATCGCGAATAGGCTTAACATCAATTTGAGAGCCCGGTAAGAAAGCCTCTACGCCAAAAATTTCAGCAATAAGACCACCTTTGGTGCGGCTTTTAATGTAACCTTTAATAATCTCGTCATTCTCCAAAGCTTGGTTAATACGCTCCCATGATTTAAGGGCGCGGGCTTTTTTGTGAGATAAGATAAGCTGACCGCTTTTATCTTCTTGTTTTTCAATGTATACCTCAAGTTCGTCGCCAACCGCAATATCTGGGTTGTAACGTACTTCAGACAATGAAACAACACCGTCAGATTTAAAGCCGATGTTAATAATAAGCTCTTTTGCAGTTTTAGCAACTACACGGCCCATTGTTACATCATGCTCAACAACTGTTTTAAGAGTGTCGGCATACTTTTGGTCAAATTGGTCAATTTCTGAATCAGAATAGCTTTGTTGTTTTTTGCCAAGTGCATTCCAGTCAAAATCTGTGTCAGGTTTTGCAGGGTTTGCGTTAGCGCTAACTTTTGGAGCTTCTTTTTCAGCTACTACTTCTGCGACCGGAGAAGCTTCGGTTTCGGCAACTTCAATGCCTTCATTTTTAATCTCTTCGCTCATTTTGACGAGATTGGGTTTTAAACTAGTTAAACAATCAGTGAACTGTACCCTAGTAGCCACCTTGGCTAAAAGGAGTGCAAAAGTACGATTTTATTTTGAATTTAAGCCCTTACAAAACGTATTTCTAACGAAAAACGCGTTAAATCTTCATTTAGGTTGAAACCGCCGCCGTGTATGGCATACGGCGTAAATACCATTACCTCATTTAGCGCGGGGTTTGGCCTTTCCATTTGTAGCGGTTGGTTGTGTACCGAAACCACCGTAGTAACATGAAAAGCACGCCCGTTTACCAACGTGCCTTGTTGGGTTAGTTCCAGCTCATTCTCATTAAGCAAATGGCTGCCGGGCATTATGGGTAATGACGATTTTAAGTCGCTTCCGGCCAGCGGGGCGTATATATTCAGGGCATTTTTAAGCCTGTCAATGTAAATATCCTTGTGTGGCGGGTTATTGTCCGACGGTTTTAAGGGCCTTACAATGCGTACGTTAAACATCGGGAAGATGTCAAAATCGGCAATACGCAAAGGTGTGCCGCTTATTTGCTGCACCCGATCTGCTATTTTACCTGCATAGTGGCCCAGCAAATCGGTATGCAGGCCGCGGCCCATTGTTTTTATAATAATGTCGTGCAGGTCGTCAGTATCAACAAAATGGTGGTATTTTTCTAACGTAAAATTACTTAGGTCAACGGTAGAATGTTGGCTAATTAAATTAGTAAAGTAATTTACTATTAGCTGATGTAAGCCTTCAAAATCAGCCGGTTGAAGAAAGGGGGCAATGGTATAACCGGCTTCAAACCAGTTGTTATCGCCAATTAAATTAACCTCGTTGTTGATGATTATGGCATCACTTCCTTTAACGGTATCACCATTTAATCGGTATGTAACAGTATCATTGCCTATTTTTGTTAAAATATCCCGTTCAATGGCCATAGTGAGTGCGTGTATACTTTGCGGAAGTAAAAATATTAAAATGCGGGCAGACTTAAGCGATGTTTCGTTTAATAAACCGGGCTACCTGCCGGGCAAGGTAATGGAATGTGCCAATTGCGGGGCTATTTTTAAGTCGTTTGATAGCACTATAGCGCAGCTTTACGATGATAAATACTACGAGGAGTTTAAAGATTTGGATGCCTATGTACAGGATAAATTTTATAACGAGATAGTAGGCATTGTAAAACAGAAAACCCACTTGCCACAGGGTACGCAGCAATATGCCTTGTTGGATATTGGTGCCGGGCCGGGCGGTATTTTAGCCGCGTTTACCAAGCAGGGGTTTGATTGCCAAGGGGTAGAAATTAATAAAGATTTAGCCCTTAACCTGCAAGCCAAAGGCTACGAGGTTTTTAACGGCACCATTGAAAATTTTGAGACCGAAGAGTTGTTTGATGTAATAACTATGACCGATGTAATTGAGCATTTGGAAGACCCTAAGGCTGTTTTGCAAAAGGTAAACAGGCTGCTAAATCCGGGCGGCTATGTAGTGGTATATACCCCAAACCATGCATCGTTATTGGTAAAAATCAGCTTTTTGTTAAGCAGCCTATTCAAGTTTAATGCGCTGCGCGATGAGATTTTTGCATCAACCCATACGGTGTTTTTTATACCCCAAACGTTAAATAAAATTTTGGCCGATGCCGGATTTACCGTTACCTACCGCCGCTTTGGTGTGTACGATTTTGATAAGCCCGGCATGAAAATACCCTTGCTCATTCGTTTAGGTATTACCACTACCGATGCCATAGGCTATCTGTTTGGCCTAAAGGGTTTCCGTATGACGTATTTGGGCAAAAAGGCCTAGTAGGCGCGGTAAATATTGTACTCTTTCTCTAAACTTAAGTAGCAGCTTACGCCATTTAGCACCTTTAGCTTATCAACCAGCAGGCGGCTTTTGTAAATACTGTTGCAATAGTTGAAAAAGAAGTGGATGCGGTTGCTGGTAGATATGTAAATTATATCCTTTTTATTCTGCTGTAAATACGCTACCGATTGGCTGAATTTTGTGCTGCCTGTAATGCCCGCAATATGGGTTTTGTAGCTATCATATAGGGCTATGTACCCATTGTCAATACACAGCATTTGGTTATTGCCCTTGCGCATGTTTTGTAAAAAATCAGTTTCCCTCAACACATCGGGCACAACGTAATTAAACGAGTATAAATCAATAATTACTGTTTTGTTGGGATAGTTTTCTGCAATAAATTTTTGTTGCGCCAGTATAGTATTCCGCTCTTCTTTTTTAATCATTGCATAGCTGCCTTTTCTATATACATTAAACAGGCTGATGGCTATTAGTAACAAAATAAATGCATTGAAAAATTTAATGCCAGTGCTTATTTTATCTTTAAAAAGAATAAAAACCAGCACCAATTGGTTTATTAAAAGTGGCGACATTACCCGCTCTTCCATTTTTAAAACCACCGCTACCAGCAGCAATAGCGCGGCAAATGCAAGACTGCACAGTATGTATTTTAATTTATTGTCTCGCCCTTGTATAGCCACCAATAAAAATACATGCAGCAAAATAATAGCCAGTAAAAAATAGCCCGACATTAATATACTCAGCCACATAGTTATCATGCCATGTGTTACCCTATGCGGAAAATTGCTGATGATATTGCTGACAAATAAACCGGCCTTATTGTATTGGTCAATATTGTTGTATTTTTTAAATAACTCAGCGTTTATAGAGTCGGTATCCGACATAAAAATATTGCCAAATGCGTATAGTTTTATACTGTCGGCTTTGGTGTCAAATTTAATTTTCGATTGGTCAATGCCCCCATCCCAAGCGCCCACTTTATAGGCGCTGATGTTTTTATAGGCCACATCGTTAGCATTATAGGTTAGGGTAGATAAATACAATACCGTAAGGCTAATAACAAGCGGCAGGGCATATATTTTAAAAGACGCAATACTGCCGGCCTTAAAGCCTTTGGCAATAACCAATACAGGCACACTGAATATAATAAGCAGAAATAGCGCTTCGGCCCTAAGCATAGTATCTACCACCAGGCAAAAAAGCAAATATGCCCAAACCCAACCGTTTATTTTTACTGTTTTTTGTTGGTTTAGTAGTAGCAGCGCCAGCACCGGTATAGCTAGCATTAACGTAGTTTTAGTAATTTGAATAAGGATGATGTATTGAAACAATACCAACAGTGCCGTAATAAAGGCAAAGGCTTTCTTCTTTAAATCGGTAGTATTTAAGCGGCTATAAAAAACATCAAACAATAGCGTAAAATTGGTTAGTACCAAACTGAGGTATGCCAGCGAGAATATTCCATACCAGGGCACAGTATTGTTAGCCCCATACAGGTACTTGTATACATTGCCAATACCGGTCAGCGCCCCGTAGTTGTTAAATAAATTCTCGGCCTTGCCGGTAAAAATGCCTTGGTTTATAATGGCAAAAGTAATGTCGGCATACTCCTCATAATAACAACCAAAAACAGCGTAAATACCTATAATAGCCAATACCGATAGCAGGTAGTTTTTCAGTATGGTTTTAATAGATATGCTTAAAGTGTTAAGTTGCATTATTTCAGAAGTATAACTATATTTGTATGTACTAATAGTATCAATGGCTATGAAATTCAATTTCGCAAGTATAATAATACTTTCCCTTACTCTATCGTCAATTTTTACAGATTGCGATAAAGAAGAAGAGAAATTAACCGGCACTCTGAAAATTAATTTTGTTGGTACAGCTAATAACCAGCCCTTTGTTTTGGGCAACAGCTACACATCGGTAGACGGGTTGAAGTGCAAATACGAAAATTTTAAGTTTTACATATCTAACCTGCGCACTTACCAACAAGGTGTTGCAGATACCTTGGTGGAGGCCGCTTTGATAAACTTTAGCAACGACAATCCTAACAAATCTGTTTCTATTGAGTTGCCAAATGGTAGCTATGGCGGGTTGGGTTTTGGCATTGGGCTAGACTCGCTGCAAAATACTTACGACCCTACGCAATATGGTTCATCGTCTCCATTTAGCTCAGTAAACGGCATGTATTGGGGCATGGCTTTTATGTACCGCTTTTTAATTATTGAAGGGGCTATTGATACCACCAGCGATGGGGTAGATAACTACGTGCAACCCATTACCATACACACCGGCAAAAGCGACTTATACAAGCCTATAAACTTTACTAATTTTCCGTTTACTATTGAAAGGGGCAAAACCACTAACATAAATGTGAATTTTGACGTAAACAAGATGTTTTACACATCAAGCGACACAATTAACCTGAAAGTAAACGGCATTACCCACACCAGCGATAACTATCCCTTAGCTGCCAAAGTGATTAAAAATTTTGCAAACTCATTAAATGTTAGCCAGTAGGTATTTTACAATTGCTGCAAGCCTGGTAATTACAGGCAGTATTTTATTTCAAGGGTGTAAGCCGGATGAGAATACAATCCCATCGGCTACGCCATATAACTTGCAAATACCCCAAGGCCTGCCCCCTATGGACCAGCCTGCTGATAACCCGTTAACGGTTGAAGGGGTTGCTTTGGGCCGCCGGTTGTTTTACGATAATATCTTATCGGCAAATTATACCCAGTCTTGCTCATCGTGCCACTTGCAAGCCAAAGCTTTTACTGACGGTAACCAGTTTAGTACCGGTATAGACGGTTTACAAGGCAACCGCAATTCTATGGCTATAGTAAACCTGGGTTGGAACCGCGATTTTTTTTGGAATGGGCGTTCTACATCACTTGAAGTGCAGGCTTTAGAG
>JANOCJ010000395.1:0-16683 GCA_031412115.1 Flavobacteriales bacterium | reverse complement strand
TTTCGCCCGGCTGATTTTGAGTTTTACCAAGCTTTTTCTGAACTAAATACTACGTGGGAACGCGACCCTATTGTTGGCCAGTTTGATGTTTTTCATACCATAAACAATAACGTAAAAATACAATTTGGCGGCAAGTTTAGGGTAAAGCAAGGCGGGCGCAGCATAAGCCTGCACCAGTGGTCACAAAACATACCGCTACGTTCTGAGCCTTATTTGTTAAACCAATTTGCTACCGAGAGTTTTGATAAGCCCAATCAGTTTTTATCGCAACTGGGCAGCAACTACGACGATAACTTTTTTCAATTCTTAACCCTTTCGCAACGCGATAATTTTGTGCAGCCCATTGGCGATACTTTGCGCGAATACAAAATGGATGTTACCAATACCGAATACCGCTTTTGGGTAGGCTCGCAATACCATTATACCGAAACGCAATATGCAGCCTACGGTATGGTAACAGCTAAAATTGGCGGCAGGCTAAATTTACTGGCCGGCATGCGGGTAGAGTATACCAACCTGCAAGAATATTCAGACACTTTATTACCTAAGAAAAACCCCAATTTTGATGGCACTTATTCTGATAGCTTAGTGTTCGACCCTGTATCAGGCTCATTACACCCATTGCCGGTTGAGCGTGTTACCGATTTAAAATATTTTGCTTTTCTACCGTCACTAAATTTGAACTATGTTTTGAGCGATAAAATCAATTTACGCTTTGCCGTTTCGCGCACCTATCACCGTCCCAATTTTGAAGAAACTAAGCCGGGTTATGGTCAATACCGAATAGATGAGCTGGAACTCACATACGGCAACAGCCGCTTAAAACCAACGTATTCCATCAATGGCGATTTTACTTTTGAATATTATTGGGGTAACAAAGGCATGATGACATTGGGTGGGTATTACAAATACGTTACCGACCATATTTTTGCCACTACCACATCGTATGTTGATGTGTTTGGTATTGTAGCCAAGCGCTATGAAAATGCACCCAAAAGTTGGGTGGGTGGTATTGAGGCCAGCATACAACGCCAGTTCGATTTTCTACCTAAGTTTTGGAGTGGCTTTGGTGTAAGTGCAAACTTTACATACTCATGGTCGCAAATGCAAGTGCCGGGCCGCACATTTAAGCAGGCTATGACGGAGCAATCGCCTATGCTATATAACATTGCGGTGTATTACGAACGAAAAGGGGTAACGGCACGCATTGCATTAAATTATATTTCACCCTACTTAAAATATTTGAATTTATTCTCGGTAAAAGATACCGATGGCATATTAAAATTAGTGCATCAAGACACCAACTTTGATGTGTACCGTGGGCAGAGTTATAACCTTGAATGTTCGGTAGCCTATTCATTTGCAAAATACTATACCGTATATGCCGAAGCTACCAATTTATTAGATTATCCCGATTTGGTGTATCGCGGCAAAGCAGCACGACCGGTGCGTACAGAGTATTATCGCCAACGCGCCCAATTAGGCATTAGAATGGAATTTTAACCAGCACAACATAAAATCATCACCATGAAAATTAAACATTTACTCACATCTTTTATAGTACTTATTGCGTTGGGTGCAATGGCACAACAAACCCGCAAAGTATTAGTAATTGGTATTGACGGCACCCGTTCTGACGCCTTGCAACAAGCCAATACCCCAAACCTTGACGGCCTTATTGCTAATGGCCTTTACACTTGGAATGCTTACCATTGCGGCATTACAGTATCAGGTCCATCATGGTCGGATATTATGTGTGGCGTTTGGGAAGCCAAGCACGGTGTTACTAGCAACTCATACACCGGTAGCAACTATAACGACTATCCCTATTTTCCGCAACGTGCTAAAGAATTGTTGCCTGATTTGTATTGCGTGCAGGTTACCGAATGGGCGCCTATGAGTGATGATGTATACAACGACGGCTGGGACGTAAAAATTAAAGTGCCCGATGGACAAGGCACACCTACTGCCGATGCTGCTGTTCAGTACTTAGGCGTAGATAGTTTAGATTGTATGTTTGTATATTTTGATGCGGTTGATTTAGCCGGCCACGCCAGTGGCTTTACCCCAAGCAATCCTAACTATATGGCGGCTATAGAAGGTGTAGACGGACACGTAGGCACAGTGCTTAATGCCTTGTATGCACGCCCAAACTATGCCAATGAAAACTGGCTGGTATTGGTTATTACAGACCATGGTGGCGTTGGTACCGGCCACGGTGGCAATTCAGATAACGAAAGGCATATTTGGTGGATAGCATCAGGCCCCGCTGTTGCCCACCAAGAACTTGCAGGCGGCGACCCGGGCACTAATTGGTTGCTTTACCAACTGTTGGGTACACCTGCTGTTGACCCTGCTGTTTTAGAATACTCGCCCGTACAAGCCGATATTGGCGTTACCGCACTTCACCATTTAATTTATGATACCGGTGTTCAACCTGAAGATGTTGCTACATGGGATTTAGATGGAAAATCGTGGTTAGATAAGTTTACCGCGGTAGTAGAGGACCCTGATGAGAATATGATTGCCCTTTACCCTAACCCTGCTAATGATATAATTACCATATGGTTTGATAACAAAGGCAAGGAAGAGGTTGCGTATGAAATATATGATATGGCTGGCAAAAAAGCCACTGCTAAAAGGGTATTTAATGCCAATAATAAAATGACATTTGATATGACGGGTAACGCCCCGGGTGTATATTTTGTTAAGCTTACAGTAAACGGTAAGCAATACACCAAACGTTTTATGTTGAATTAAACTGCAAATAGCAATTAAAAAAGCCCTCTGATATGAACTTATCAGGGGGCTTTTTTATTTTATCAAAAAACAAAAAATTCATTGCATTGCTACAGAGGATTTTTTCTTATTACGGGCAGGTGAGAAACATTTATCTGCCTTTGGCAGACCTGCCAAGGAGGGGAACAGCTTAGCTACTAAAAATAATTATTTTTCTAATTAGACTTCTTCAGGTACTTGATGATTTTGTCGTACAATAAATTTACGTCAATTGGTTTGGATATATAATCATTCATTCCAAAGGCTTCGCATTTATCAACATCAACAGTAGTAACAGCAGCTGTTAGGGCAATAATGGGAATTTGAGAATTCATTTTCTGTCGGATGTACTTAGTAGCTTCAAAACCATTCATTTCGGGCATATGCAGGTCCATCAGTATAAGGTCGTACTTATTTTGTTGTAGTTTTTCAATGGCAATTTTTCCGTTGCCCGCAATGTCTACCTCAAAGCCAAAGTTGGCTAATATTATTTTTATTAAAAGCTGATTAAATTCTGCGTCTTCGGCAACCAATACGCTGATGTTTTTTAATTCGGCTTGTTCGCTCAATACCAGTTCAGTTTCGCGCTGTATTTTTTGGTCGGTTTTAATAAAACTTAATTGAAAACTAAAAGAAGACCCTTTACCCAATTCACTTTCTACCTGTATAGTTCCACCCTGCAGCTCTATCAATTTTTTAACTATGGTAAGCCCCAGGCCGGTGCCGCCATACAGGCGCGAGTTTTCATCAGTTGCCTGTTCAAAATCATCAAAAATATGTTCCAGCTTATTTTTAGGAATACCTATGCCGGTGTCGGTTATGGTAAATTCAATAGTTACTTTCTCCGCATCTTGTTTAAGCAGGGCAACCCGCATGGTTATTTTTCCTACCTCAGTAAACTTCACCGCGTTGCTTATCAGGTTTAAAATTATCTGCCGCAAACGCAGGGGGTCGCCTATAATAATTTCGGGTATTGCTATGTCAAATTGTTCTGCCAGTGCTAAATTTTTCTCCTTCATTTTTATATCAAACAATTGGAGCATAGCAGAAAGAGAAGTAGCTAAATTGAACGGAGTTTGTTCAAAGGTCATTTTACCGGCATCCACTTTGGCAAGGTCCAGTATGTCATTAATTAAAACAAGCAGGGAATCGGCCGATACCTTTATTGCCGTTAAGTATTCTTGCTGCGTTTTGTCTAATTCCGATTTTAAGAGCACGTTGGCAAACCCCATAATAATGTTCATAGGGGTTCGTATTTCGTGGCTCATGTTGCTCAAAAATTGTTGCTTAGCGTGCATGGCATTCTCGGCAACCAATTGGGCAGCTTCGGCTTTGCTTTTGGCTATTACCTGGTCAGTTATATCTATATTTACACCGGAAATATATTGAAGTGTCCCTTGCTGGTCTAAAGTATTTTTTGCCCTGGATTTTATCCACCTTAATTCACCATTATGTTTTCTTATAATTCTAAAATCATATTCATGCTCTATTTTAGTTCCTGCACTTTGGTCTTCTTCAATACGCTTTAAATCCTCAGGAACAATAAGGTCATTAAATTGTGTTGCACTGGTTATTTCCTCAGAGGCACTGAAACCGTAAATTTCTTTTTGTTCATCGTTCCATGTAAGTTTATCTTTTTTTACATCCCAAAACCATACACCTATTTTGCCTGTCTTGATACTAAGTTCTAATTGTTCTTTTATTTCTCGTATTTCATGTTCACTTTCTTCAACCTTCTTTTTTGCAATTACCTGCTCGGTTACTTCGTAGGCAATTATCGTAACACCCGAAATAGTTTCGTCTGCTTCCAGATAGGGTTGATAAACAAAATAAAAATACACATCTTCCAGTTTTCCATTACGAAAAACCGGGGCAACAAGTTCCTCTCCTGTAAAGGGAATACCGGTGGTGTAAACCTTATCAAGCAAAGCGGGAAATTCGGAATCTTTAATCTCAGGCAAAATTTCAAGTAGAGGCTTTCCTTCCAAGTCCTTGCCTTTTCCCCAGATTTCTTTTACGGCATCGTTGGCAAGGGTTATCACCATCTCTTTTCCTTTAAGTATAGCAAAAGCGAATGGCGATTTCATGAGCATCATGTTGTATCGCTTTTCGCTGTCTTCAACCAGCTTCAACGCTTTGTGCTCCACATCAAGTAGTTCTACCAGTGTTTCATTTTCAGTAACATCTTCCGCCCGCTGAATGATATATTTTACGTTATTGTTGGCATCAAGAATAGGAGAGTGAATAATTTTCCAATACTTTGTTTCAAACCTATCACCTTCTGATGAAGGTTTAGCAATATCGTATCGTATAACAGGCAATACGTCCTCGGTTTTATTTTTAATTACCCGGTTAAAAGAAGCTCGTATCTTCTCTTCTCCTTTGGCAGTTATATCATTAGGGTTATCAGGAAATACTTCAAAAATATTACACCCCACAATATTTTCTCTTACGGTAGCTGAAGTTTTTAAAAATGCGTTAGATGCTGCCACTATAACAAAGTTGGTATCTATCACTACCAACAATTCCGAAGACTGTTCAAATACCCTTATATAATCTTTTGCATCCATCAGTTTAGTAAATATGCGATAAAGAGTTTGATTTATGGGTTTTATTTTACAACTGCGATAAAAAGCAAAAAAGAGAACGCATTGTTAAACTAGCGTTTTAAGCTGAAGTTGAATTTGCAGGTGTTTTTATCCCATTAAATGCCAATTAATTAACCAACTTTTTCTTTCAACAGTTTTTTTTAATGGTTTTAACACGAAAAGAATGCAGAAAAAATGAAATAAAATGGGATTTTTGTTAAAAATTCAAATAAATAATGCCGCTTTTAAACGCAAAACAGCGTTTGTGGGTAAAACAACGGCCTAACTTTGTACAATTACTACTCTTTATTTGCCTTGCTATTACTAAAAGGTATAGCATCAAATCGCTAAGCGTTCACCCTTTGCCTACTTGACTTGTACATAAGTTGCAGTTCAGGAAAATTATCAACACAATCACAATCAGCCAGTTGTATTTACACTTTAGGTAAACTATATTTTAAATAGCGGAAAAAGAGTATAGTTTAGCCGCTAAATAGTTGAAGTACGTATTACTGTGTAATACATAAAATAAAAGCCCCTGATTTCTCAGAGGCTTTTTTCTTGTTACCGTACCCGGAGCCGGAGTCGAACCGTAATCCCGTTACTGGTTGTTCGTTGTTATTCAGCATGTTAAATAATGAAAAATGTATCTTAATTGTCCCTGCCCTAATTCTGTAGGGTTTGGCGTTGTTTTGGTAAAAGGTTTTCAGTTGTAATACCTAAAACCCTAAAAATTTTATCCGCATCGGTAAACTGTACAATCTTTGGCCCCCCGCGCTGATATATTGGATTGTCGCTTACAAGTTCATACTCATGCGCCGCTGCATCGTGTACATAAAGGCGCTTAACCAATACGCCATCATTATGCTTGTAAATCACATATACTTCACCGGGGGTAATTTCCCTTGCTTCCATCACCGGCTGCATAATCAATAAGTCACCTGGGCTTATGGTGTCAGCCATGCTTTGCCCCTCTGCAACGATTGAATATAATGGCCCCGAATTTTTGTAATCCGGGTGCGACCATTTTATAAGATTTTTTTGCCCTGTAACATCCCCCAATAATGTACCGGCTTGCGCGTAAGCCTCTTTTATATGCAGAATATTGCCGCTTTGGTACTCGCTTGCAGGTTCAGCGAATGTTAATAACTCGGTTTGATTTGTCAAGTTCTCGTCAATCTCAAGCGATAGAAACCAATTCAGGTCAAGCTTTGGGAAGGCTATTTTGAATTTAGCCACGATTAACGCATTGGGCATACGTTGCTTATCAATGTAACCCGCTAAGGTAGTACGAGGCACGCCCGTTAATTCTGAAAGCTTTTGCAGTTTACCGCTTGCGTACTTATTCATTAGCCACACTATGCGATTAGCAAGGGGTTCAAGTATGTTAATATCTTCTGTATTTTCTGTCGACATTTCGTTAGGTTTTGACGAGTTCTCGTGAATACATTTGTCCAAAGTTTAGCAATCTAACCAAGATATGTACAAATGAGCATACAAAAGAATAAACTAAAAGAATTTTTAGTGTCGTTGCCACGAGATACGAGCGAATTGAAACGAGAAATACGCGATAAGGGCGTTCCCCGTAGCACTTTGGCTTATTATCTAAATAATACAACCGCTGACATTAACGGCACTCACGTCATGGCCATATGTGCCGTTTGCGATTGTAAACCCTCTGAATTTGTTGTCGAGAACTCGACAGAAAAGCCATCTAAAACGGCAAAAGACTTTCAATTAGGAAAATAATGGCAACCATTCAGGAAAGCATATCAACCGCAAGGGAATACGTTAGGTACGCCTTGCGCCGCCACCGTAACGCCATCAACCATGGAGGACGGCAAAAAGAAGAGCCACGCTATAAAGCAATATTGGCTTGGATTGAAGATATAGAACAGGTTCAATTCCCTGAGCAGCGATGCTACAACCTGATAGACAAAAACACCGACCTGTTTATTGATTTTCTCGTGGGGAAATTCAAAGACAACGAGCCTTTAGTAAAAAACTTTCTTAATAAATACCAGCCAAAATGATAACTACAAAAGTTGTTTTTATTCCGATGCACACCGCCGAAGATGAGCGCGGGTTACGCACGGGCTTATTAAATAAAAAAATATACCCGGTGTTTTGGGATGACCTTTTCCCTTACGACGATTTAATAAAGCAAGAGGAAAAACACGTTACCCCTGAGGCGCTTTTTGAGCGCGCGTGTGAAGCAATAGCCCAACAGGGTGCCGTTGCCTTTCCTGAAAGCTTTAAGGGCTATAAAGAAACGGAACAGCTAATAAGCTGGTGCCACATCAAAAAGTTACCGGCCTATTACATTTTAGAGGGCTATGAATTAAAGTCCGTGTGGGCTTAAAGCTTTGCTTTCGGGGCTGTGGTAGCCCCAACCGGTTGTGTGGCCCCGTGCAATCAATCATAGGCAAGATGGGAAGTAAAAACGGGGCTTTTTAAACGCATTAACCAATCAAATTATATAACAATGACAAAGTTGAAAATTCAAATTAAAACAATTGCCGGTGAGCTCTTTTTTGAATATGAAAAAGAGGGTAATACCATTAAGGACACCGTACATGAAATGCTAAAAGCATTTAAGGGTAAAATTATTACAGGGGTTGACCTATCGGGTCAAGACCTGTCAGGGGTTGAGTTCGACAACAGCAAGTTCGACAACAGCAAGTTCGACAACAGCAAGTTCGACAACAGCAAGTTCTACAACAGCAAGTTCTACAACAGCAAGTTCGACAACAGCAAGTTCTACAACAGCACGTTCTACAACAGCAAGTTCTACAACAGCACGTTCTACAACAGCAAGTTCTACAACAGCAAGTTCTACAACAGCAAGTTCTACAACAGCACGTTCGACGCGGTCTCTGTCGAGTCCGCGTATTTATGCGGCGGCCTTGACTCTGTCAAAGCCGACCTTTGGCTGGTATTACTGCCTTTGAAGGCAGAAATACCAGCTTTAAAGCAATCAATTTTAGAAGGTAAAATTGACGGCTCTACATATACAGGCTCTTGCGCCTGCTTAATGGGAACGATTGGCAATAATTGCGGAAAGGCATACACCGATTTAGGTATAAAGCCTAATAGCCAACGCCCAATTGAAAAATGGTTTATGGCATTCAAGCCGGGGCACACACCCGAAAATCACCCTATGATAAATCTAACCTACAGGTGGATAGAAGAGTTGGAATATCACTTAGCCAAAACTACTGAAACGGAATAGAGAGCATGACAGAAAAAGACTTTGTGGCGCTAAATGGTTTTCAAAAAAAACGGCTCATATACAAAGGGGAAATAGTCGCGCTAAACGGTATAAATAATATAGAAAAATTACTACGCATTAACCATCCCCAAACCCCTAACCGCAAGATTTGGGTTCGACATGAAAATGTAGAAGTAGTAACAAACCAATAAAAAAAATACAATGAAAAGAAATCAATTTAAAAACAAAGCAGAAATAATAAAGCTGCTGGTAGAAGATTTAGTTGAGCAAACCGGTGGTGAATGCTCAATAGTATTTATGGCTGAATTTAAGCTGGAAGAACCTGAGGTCAAAAAATCAGGAATAACCATTGTACATGGGGAGCCCGGCAACATTGCCAATATGATAGCGGAGCAAGCCGGCGACAATCCTTTTCTTGCTGCTATTGTTAGCGTTTCGGCTAAAATGATGCATATAAAAGCCAGTCTTAAAAAGATGCGTAGCGCCTTTTTAAAGGATTTCGAATTACCAAGTTTTCTTTTAGGCTTTCGCGGCTAAAAATCTTTATCACTAACACCCAAAGCCCATTGGGAAGGTTCGGGATAATTAACCCGGTGGGCTTTATTAAAAACCAATCAAATAAAATGGAAGCAAAACAACGTTGGATGCGCATAGGCGCGTCAGTAATCGCAGGCGGAGAACCCGCCACAATAACAGGGTTGGATGATACGCGCCTTGAAGGTAAAGAGTATGTGTACTCCATCAAATGCCAACACAAAGGTCAACGGTCATCAACCTCATACAACCCTTTAAAAGTTCAACCGGTCATTAACTAGCCATGCGCTTAATAACCCATATAAATAACCACGAGTCGCGGATATACTGCTACAATCCTGATTGTCCCAACTACAATAGTTGGTACGATGGGCGTGTACACAAAGTGTGCCCGGACTGTAACACAAAAACTCAGCGGCCATGACAATTACAGGACGATTTATATACATGAGCAAAGGGGCATGGGTGCCCGGCATATTCAAGCTTGAAACCCCGCTAACCGAGGTTTCAACAGACCAGGTGAAAGAAATACTAATGGAAATGCACAACACATCAGCCGTACTCACACTTGATACTTTCGGAATGCCATTTCATGGCACATGGGTAAACAAGGGCGGCATAACAGCACACTAAATGAGCCAACCATATAACGATTTTTTAAACGGTAAAGTAAGGGTAGCCCAGCCGTTCGGTTTTAAAATGGACCGCACGGAAATACACCCGTCATCAAAGCTACACCAGCCTGATGTTATAGAATGGGCGGTTCAGCGTGGCCGCGCTTTGGGCGCCCTTAGCTTTGGCCTGGGCAAAACCCATATTCAAATTGAAATAGCGCGCGCCATCCACCGCAAAGAAAATAAGCCGGTGCTATTCATTTGCCCCTTAGGGGTAAAAACCCAGTTTACCCATATTGATGGGCCGCGGCTTGGTTGTGATATCCGGTACATCCGTACAACCAAAGAGGCTGACGAGTGCCCAACGCCGTACCATATTACCAACTATGAACGTGTGCGAGATGGTGGTATTGACGTTAGCGGCTATTGTTGCGTTCTGCTGGACGAAGGCTCCGCTTTGCGTTCCTTTGGCAGCGACACTACATTAACGTTCAACACGCTGTTTAAAAACACGCCGTACCGCTATGTTTTTACAGCAACACCCGCCCCTAACGATTATATAGAATTGCTTTCCTATGCAGAGTTTTTAGGCATAATGGATAAGAGCCAGGCGAAAACACGGTTTTTTGTGCGGGATAGCGAAGAGGCAGATAACCTTACACTTGACCCTAAGCATGAACATGATTTTTGGGTATGGCTTAAAAGCTGGGCTTTATTTCTTTACCGGCCATCCGATTTGGGCTACCCTGATGAAGGGTACGAGTTGCCAAAGATACACGTGCATTGGCACGAGGTACCCAGCGAGTTAAAAAACAAAGCGGTACGCAAAAACCGCGAAGGGCAAACGCTGATGTTTACCGATGCCAGCGCATCATTACAGGAGGCCGCAAAAATAAAGCGCGAAACATTGCCGGAGAGGCTTAAAAAAGCGATTGAGATACTTGATGCCCACCCGGATGATAATTTCCTTTTATGGCATTTGTTAGAGGCCGAAAGAAAAGAAATTGAAAGGTTGGTACCTGAGGCGGTAACTGTTTTTGGCAAACAGGATATTGATACCCGCGAAGAAAATATAATGGGATTTGCAGAGTTGGATGTAAACCATGCTATGGCCCATTTTAATAACCTTAGCTATAGCCAGGTGTATAGCTATGAACAACACGTTGCCATTGCCGAGGCGTTGGACAAAAAGAAAAAGCTACCCACCGGCTTTATGGTAGTGCAACCGCAAAGCCAATTTCCTGACGTGTGGACGGATATTACCCGCATGCGGGGGCTTAACACCTCGCAAGGCCAGAAAGGCGCTGAAAAGCACCTTTGCCCCTTTCCTTTTGATATACCGGAACGGTTGATAAGCCGCTATAGTAATCCGGGTGATATTGTACTTGACCCGTTTGCGGGTTTAGGCACCGTGCCATTGCTGGCCGATAAAATGGGGAGAAAGGGTGTAGGCATTGAGTTGAACCCTCAATACTGGAATTGGAGCGTAGCGTATGGTAAAGAACAGGAGGCGCAAAAGACATTACCCACATTGTTTGACTTAACGGAGATAGAACAATGAGAATACTTGTAGGCTGCGAAGAAACAGGCCGCTTAAGACAGGCTTTTGCAGAGCGTGGGCATGATGTTACTTCATGCGATGTAAAGCCGGGTGCAATAAACTTGTTTGTACAAAAAACGGGGAAACATTATCAAGGTAACATACACGATATAATCAACGAAGGCTTTGATTTAGGGGTGTTTTTTCCACCATGCACACATCTTGCAAAAGCAGGCTCTGTTTATTGGAAAGAAAAACAAAATGATGGCAGACAGCAAAAGGCAATTGAATTTGTACTGAGTATATATAATTCAAATATTCCACAATTAGCGATTGAAAACCCTGTTGGAATATTGTCAACACGCTGGAGAAAACCCGACCAGATAATTCACCCCTATCATTTTGGAGATCCTTATAAAAAGGAAACGTGTTTATGGCTGAAAAACTTACCCCTTCTCAAACACACTAATGTAGTAAAACCAATAGCACATTGGAGTTGCGGCTCTTACAGGGGGGGGTATTAAAGGATGGCACTCGGAAAGTTTCATCACTGCCGGCATTACATAAAGATTCTACAATGCGTTCAAAAACCTTCCCAAATATAGCCAATGCAATGGCTGAACAATGGGATTTAAAAGCAGCATAATGGCAGAAATTAATTTACCAATAGAAATGGAAATGCAATTACAGTCAGGTGCTGCATTAGCATTAAGCATTAGTGGCGGGAAGGATAGTCACGCTATGGCAAAGGCTGTTGTAAGCTTCTTAAAATTAAATAACCTGGACAATTATGTATTTGCCATACACGCAGATTTAGGCCGCACCGAATGGAAAGAATCGTTGCCGATGTGTCAACAGCTATGTAAAAGATTGGGTATTGAACTTATAGTTGTGAGGCGCGAAAACGGAGATATGCTCGAACGTTGGAAACAGCGTAGGGTAGCCATGAAAACTAAATATGGCAAAGAAATGCCCTTTTGGAGTACCAAGGCGCACCGTTATTGTACCAGCGATATGAAGCGTGGCCCTATCAATAAATACTTGCGCAAGTTCAGCCACATCATAAGTGTAGAAGGCATCAGAGCCGATGAGAGTAAGGATAGGGCAAAAGCCTCACAATACGAGTTTAGAAAAGAGATTTGGACCCGTAAAAGAGCGGCCTACACTTGGAACCCTATTTTAAATTGGACAATGCACGACGTATGGAGCGAAGAGGGTGTAAATATTAATATTCTCGAAAAGTACCGTGCCGAATACAAAGCCACAGGTGTAGTTAATCCGGGCTGGCCATTTCATCCAGCATACGTTTATGGTAACGACCGGGTAAGCTGCATGATGTGTATAATGGGTAGCAAGAGAGATTTGCTAAACGGTATTAGGCACAATCCTGAATTAGCCTTTGAGATTGCCAAAATGGAGTTGGATAGCGGCTTTACATTCAAACAAAGCGGAGAAAGCGTCATACAATTAATACCACAAGCATTTAACCTTTAACCAATGAAACTATCCAAACTTGAACATGATTTATTGGAAGCTTTTAAAACGAAGCATCCCGAGGGGTACACGCACTCCATCAGTATGAAAATTGAAACAAACCATATAGGTATTAAAAACAAAGTTTCAATATATGCCCATGCTTATACCATTCCATGGGTATACCCAATGCCTGATAATTGCCGAATATATATATCTGTATACGAAGCAAAATCACTACAAGAAGCTGTAATGAAATTTCTAAAACAGCTATACGAAGTCAACAACATTATTGAAGTTGATGAGAATATCAACGTCAAAAAAGAAGTCGAAAAAATCAACCAATCAAATCAATAGCCATGTCAGAAGAAACATTTATATGCACATCGTGTAAGCATACCCTACCAAAAACGTTCCAAGTGCGCACACCCGGCTTTTGCTATTTGTGCGACCCTAACGTAACCCTTGAAGAGTGCTTAAGTGATAAGCCTTTTGCAATTGAAGAAAAATTTAAAGTATTCAAAGTAAATGATGAGCACGAAGAATCATCTTGGGTGTATGCTCGTAGCGAACACGAGGCTTTACAAGCTTGCTTAGAATGTTGTGTAATAGAGAAAGAAGAAATTGCCGGCTGCGTAATTAGCATAATGCCGGAAGAAAGTTGGGGAGAGTTTAACATCATTTCTAACGAGCCTACTGAAATGCCCGATATGACACTAGCCCAATGGATGAAAGAGCAAGCCGGCAACTCCCCTGAAGTAATTGCGAGTACTATTTGGGAAGGGATGTAACGATGGACGGCGTTTACCCCACATTGCTGGGCTTTGCAATTATCATGTGTATGATACTTTCAAACGGCCCATCCGGCGGCGGCGACCCTCACGATGATTTTCCACCTAACTAATTAACCAATAAAACCAATAATAACATGGCAAAAAAAACATTTACCCTTTCACGCCTAACAACAGTGGCCGTGAAAATGCACCTGGCGCAAGAAGCCTTTTTTACCCACACAAAAAACCAATCTAAAAAAGACACCCCTTGGTATGCAAAGCGGAAAGAACTACTGGATAAAAGCAAAGAGTTGGAGCGCCAACACAAAGCCTTGCTTGCTGCTTATGACGGCCAGCATGATGATTTAATAATTGGTGAAATAGACGAATAAAATGGAACAAAAAGAAATAAAACCAATAGGATTTGACGCCAAAAAATTCTCTGTTCGCCTCTTAGAAAAGAAGTTGCAATTAGAAATGAATATGAGAGATATGGAGAAGGAGACAGGTGTTAGCAAGTCAACAATTAGCAAAATTATTCAGGGAAGCAAACCCGATATTGATACGCTTATTAAGCTTTTGTATTGGATTGATGCCGATAGTTTTAGACAATATGGCATAAATCCCTATGTGGCCAATGAACTAGGGTTAACCGGAATATAGTTACAAAAATCTAAATAGATTAATCAAAACCCAATGATTACTACCAATACAATTAGCACCGTAAAGAGTAAAATAAATATCATTGATGTTGTACAACACTTAGTGCCGGAACTTAAAAAGAAAGGAGCAGCCTATGAGGCTTGTTGCCCATTCCACACCGAGAAAACACCATCTTTCAGCGTTAGCTTACAAAAGCAATATTTCAAATGTTACGGTTGCCACAAAGGCGGTGATGCCTTTACATTCGTAATGGAACACCAGCGGCTAACTTATCCTGAGGCGGTTAAATGGCTTTGCAGCTTCTACAACGTGCCGGTGGAATTTGAGAAAATGAATGATAAGGAGCGCGAAGAGTACAACCAAAAAGAGTTGGATAAGGCAACGATGCGCGCCGTGCTTAATTGGGCAAAGGTGTTTTACGCTTCGCAAGAAATACCCAAAGAGTACCTTGCAAGTACCGGCATTAATGAACAGTCGGTTGTTAAGTTTGAACTAGGCTGGGCGCCATCTAAAAACAATGCTTTGCTGCAAGCAGCCGGCCAGTTGTATAAAATGGAAACGCTGGAAAAAGCAGGCTTAATAGCAAAAGGTGATAACGGCTGGTATGATGTTTTCCGCGGCCGCGTGATGTACCCGGTATTGGGGCCATCAGGACAAATAGAAGCTTTTACCGGCCGGATATGGCCCGAGCCTAAAGACAAGAAAACGGCCAAGTGGCTGCATAGTTCTGAAAAGGTTTGGCAGCGTAACCAAATTTTTTACGGGCTTTTTCAAGGTTTTAAAGCCATTAGGGAAAACGAAAGCGTTTATTTGGTAGAAGGCCCCAAAGATGTTGTTTTGATGCAGCAGAACGGCGCAATTAATACCGTGGCGGCATTTGGTACGCAAGTTACAGAGGAGCAATGCAAGGTATTGAGCCGCTATGTTAAGCGTGTTACCATTACCCCCGATGCTGACAAAGCCGGCGCCGCTTCGCTGGAAAAAACGGCGGCATTGCTTTTAAAAAATGATTTCCGGGTGCGCTGCTTAATACCTGATGACAAAAAGGACCCTGCGGAGATGTCAGCAAGCCCAGGCGCACTTACTAAGTGGCTGGCTAAGGAAAAAGACTATTTAAGCGATTTTTTAATTGACAAGTATTTTACAAATTTTAAAGGCGAACCGGATGAAGAGGGCGAAAACGCTGAACACCTTTATAACCTTGTTAAAAGCATACCAAACGAACCCCGCCGCAATGCCTACATTGACAGCGTTTCAAGTGGCTGGAAAAAGTGGAAAAAACTAATAGGCCTGGCTAAAAGGGAGAAAGAAGAAAAGAAAGGAAAGTCAGAAAACGAGTTGGTAAAAAAGCTTGATACTGAAGCGTACGAGGAATATTTTAAAGCGGGGTTTATTACCGACAATGACCGCCATGTATACAAGTCGAGAGCGTCAGGCAATAGCGGCAACATGGTTGACATCAGCACATTTACAATGAGTATGCTGTTTTTCATAAAGTCAAATGATGACACCTATTACCTTACCGAACTTATCAATTTTGCCAACCGTAAGCGTATTGCTTACATCCACACTAATGATTTAAGTTCAGTAGGCGCACTAAACAAACAGCTTGCAAAGCTGGGTGATGTTTTCCTTTTCCGTGGTAAGGATGATACTTGGATGAACGTCCGTATACAACTACAGTTTGGAGTGCCTGAGGCTATTCAGCCGCCATATATGGGCTACAACAGTAAGCACAAAATATACGTTTGGGCAAACGGTTTGCTTCATAATGGAGATTTTGTAAAAGCCGACAAATACGGCGTTGTGAAGCTTCGCTTTCCCATCAATAAAGCGGATGAGTTTATAGACTTGCAGCCCGGCACCAAAGTATTGTTTGACGGCCGCGAAGAAATGATAGCTGACCCGAAAGAATACTATGAAGAGAATGGGGATGCTATTGATGAATTGATTGAACAAAAACAATGCTTTCGCCTATACTCGTATTATCTGCCATACGCCAGCCAATACCAGGTGGGCGAGGGTGCAGAGGAAACGGACGAAATGATTAAGAAATTTAAACATTTCGGTGTTGATGGGCTTACCCTTGCAAAGTGGGTAAACCTGATGATTAGTACCTATGGTGATAATGGCAAAATAGCATCGTTGTTTTACCTGGCCTCGTTATACCGGGATATTATCTACAAAGCCAACGGCAACTACTTTCCGTTGCTGTTCTTTTTCGGTATGCCGCAAAGCGGTAAATCAACTTGCGCCCACTCCATGGCCAGTATGTTTGGTGAAGTAATTGAAGACGGTATAAATTTAGAAAGTGGCTCAACAACTACCGGCATACGCCGCTACACGTCGAGCGTACAAAATGGGTTGATATGGCTGAATGAGTATAAAAACTCGTTACCAATTCAAACTATTGGTATGCTTAAAGGCCTTGCAGATGGAAGCGGCAAACTTACCGGTATGAAAACAAGCGGTTCAGAAACTAAAAGCT
>JANOCJ010000394.1:0-2784 GCA_031412115.1 Flavobacteriales bacterium | reverse complement strand
TCGCCAACCTTAAAGTAACCGTAGTCGCCATCGTCAACCGCCTCAGCCAATAAATTTTCGCCAAATTGGTCGGCCCTATCAATGCCAATAGGGGCTTGTTGGCCTTTAAACAAGGCATTTTCAAAAAAGAAATTGGTACGGAATAGTGGTTCATTGCGTTCTGCATTAGCACTTACCCTGCGCGATAAGATGCGATAGCCCCGCAAATCAATACCGGGGTCGGTAAAATAAAACCACACCAACCCAAGGCTATCTTCTTTTTGGGGTTCAACTTTCCAGCGGGTACTGTCAATAGGGGTAGGCGCAACAATGGTGGTAGTTGAGGTAACTGTTTGCCCATCGGCAACAGCGGTAAGCGAATAGGTTTTGCCCACTTGCCCTATTACGGTGGGGTTGTTTTTTACATAAGCAACACCTAATGCCGATTCTGCCGCCGGTTGAAAGGTAAGGGTATCGGTATTAACGCCATCGCTTACAACAACAACACCATCAAAAATAAATGTATTTACAAATGAGGCAGAGTCAATAGGGTCAAAGTAACCGGCATTGCGGCTTAGGATTACATACGGGCGCTCGCCCTCAAAAATATACCCTTCAACCACAATTTTAGCATCGGGTTGGGGCAGGTCTACCGTTATGTCCTTTTCGCACGAAAGGAATAGCAGCCCTGTAACGAATAGTGTTATGTATACAAACCTTTTCATGTGCTTAAAAACTAAAATTCCATGTTATTGATGGGATAATGGGGAATAGCGAAACCTGCTTGGCTGTTAGTTTTATCTCCCCTTTTGTAATATCGCCCTCGGCAGCAAAGTATATAAAGTAAGGGTTTTGTCTACTGTACACATTGTAAATAGATAAGTTCCACGCCGAGGTAAATTTGGCTGTTTTCCGGGCCGTCCATGTAACTGATAAGTCTAACCTATGGTAAGGCACCATGCGGAACGCGTTGCGGGGGCCAAACTCATTTACAATATTACCATCGTATATATAGCGGCCGGTTTGCAGGGTAAGCGCGTTGCCGGTAGAGTATACCCATACGGCCGATGCTGTCCACTTAGGGCTAAACTCATGCGTTAATACAAACTGTATATCGTGGCGGCGATCATACCGGGCAAAGTAGGGTTTGCCTTCATTAATGGCCTCAAATTGGCGTTGGGTCCACGATAGGGTATAACCTAACCACCCTGTAGTTTTGCCAATGGCTTTCTTTACAAAAAACTCGGCACCGTATGCCCAGCCTTTTCCAAATACCAATGAGTTGTCAAGGTTATCATTTAGTGCTGAGCCCGGCACATAACCATCTTTGTATTCAATTTGGTTTTGCATGGTTTTGTAATACACCTCTATAGATGTTTCCCATGTATTGTCTTTAAAATTGCGGAACGCGCCCAAAGAGTATTGGGTGCCTACCTGTGGCTTAACAAGCTCTGTACACGGAAACCATAAATCGGTAGGAAGCGATATAGATGCAATATTGGTTAAGTGCAAATATTGCAGGTTGCGGGTGTACGATGCCTTGATAGACATTTTGCTGTTGAAGGCATATTTCAAGGCCAAACGGGGCTCTATACCACCATATAATTTAACTGTTTGCCAGCGGTTGTAGTGAATAGAATCGGTAGTGTAGCCGTTCTCATCTTTTCTATACCTGTCAAACGGCCCCAGTTGCTGAAAGCCCGATAAACGCAGGCCTGCGCTGATAGAAAAATTTTCCGTTACATCAAAATCATCGCCAATATAAGCAGCCAGCTCGTTGGCATATAAGCGCTCGGGTTCGCCTAAATCCCATTCATCGCCGTTAACAGATGCGTAGGCATTGTTGGGGGTAAATTTATGGTACACGTAGTTTATGCCAAACTTAATATTGTGGCGCACATTGGGCACCCAAGTAAAGTCCATTTTGGCGTTATAATCGCGTATGCCTGAGTAAAAGCCCAGTTTAAACTCGGCCTGCGATGCATCAAAACTGAATTGGTAATCAGTAAAAATAAGTGATACGTTTGAGAATAATTTATCGCTAAACAGGTGGTTCCAGCGGGCTGTAACCGTGGCATTGCCCCATGCAATTTTGGTTTTAAAGCCAAACTCACTGTTAGAAAAATCAAAAACATCGCGCCCAAAATAGCCGCTTACAAATATCTTGTTGCGGTCGTTTATCTGCCAGTTTACTTTGGCATTCAAATCGTAAAAATAGTAGCCAGAGCCTTTAAATGCCGAGGTATCGGGTATAAATGGCTTAGCCAGTACATCGGCATAAGTACGGCGACCCGATATGATGAACGATGCTTTGTTCTTTTTAATAGGGCCTTGTACCGTGAGGCGCGAAGCTATCAACCCAATACCGCCATCAACATGCAGCTTTTGGTTGTTGCCGTCCTTCATTGAAATATCCAACACCGAAGCCAAACGGCCACCGTATTGCGCTGGCATACCGCCTTTTATCAGGTTTACGCTTTTTACGGCATCGCCGTTAAATACCGAGAAGAAGCCGAATAAGTGGCCGGCATTGTATACCGTAGCCTCATCAAGCAAAATAAGGTTTTGGTCTGGGCCACCACCGCGCACGTAAAAACCCGCATTGCCTTCTGACCCGCCTTTTACACCGGGCAGCAGTTGTATGGTTTTCAAAACGTCCACCTCGCCCATAAATACGGGTATGGTTTTTATGGTGTTTATGTCCAGCTTTATCTGGCCCATAGTGGTTTTACTAACGTTGTCGTCGTTTTTTTCGCCGGTTATCTCTACCGTTTTGGTGGTAATGCCTTTAATAGCTAATGATAC
>JANOCJ010000393.1:0-2668 GCA_031412115.1 Flavobacteriales bacterium | reverse complement strand
ATCTCGCGGCGGGCACCTGGGCGCGCACCTGATATAGCATCGCACACCTGTATAATAGGCGATATCATACTGGTCATTTCAATCTCGTCGTGGTGGGCGCCAATAGCGTTGCAAACGTCAGGTTTCTCCTTGTATTTCTCGGCTATCTTCATACCCAAAATTGCGTGTGGCAATTCCGGTTCGTCATCAGGCACCTTTCCTATATCGTGCAACAGGCCGGCGCGTTTGGCGGTTTTAGCATTTAAGCCCAGTTCCGATGCCATAATAGAGCAAAGGTTGGCTACCTCGCGGCTGTGTTGCAATAGGTTTTGTCCGTAAGATGAACGGTACTTCATACGGCCTACCATGCGGATAAGCTCGGGGTGAAGGCCATGTACGCCAAGGTCTATACAGGTACGTTTGCCTGTTTCAATAATCTCTTCTTCCAGTTGTTTTTTCACCTTCGCCACAACCTCCTCAATACGGGCAGGGTGTATACGGCCATCGCTTACAAGGGTGTGTAACGATAGGCGGGCAATTTCGCGGCGAACAGGGTCAAAGCACGAAAGTACAATAGCATCGGGGGTATCGTCAATGTTAATATCAACACCGGTAGCGGCTTCAAGGGCGCGAATGTTACGACCCTCGCGGCCAATAATGCGGCCTTTTACCTCGTCGCTATCAATGTTAAAAATAGATACTGAATTTTCAACGGCATGCTCAGTAGCCACACGTTGTATGGTTTGGATAACCACTTTCTTCGCCTCTTTATTGGCGTTCATTTTGGCTTCCTCTACAATATCTTTCACCAACACCATAGCTTCTGAACGGGCTTCGCCTTTCAGGCTTTCAATCAACTGGGCTTTAGCATCTTCGGCTTTAAGGCCTGCAATAACTTCCAGTTGGTCTATTTGGCGTTTGTGCATTTTGTCAACCTCGGTTTGCTTTACGACTAATAAATCAGCTTGCTTGGCAAGGGCTTCTTTTTGGGTGTTCAGTTCGTTTTGTTTACGGTTGGTCTCTTCAATCTTTTGGTTAAGCGTGCTTTCTTTTTGCTTAATGCGGTTTTCGGCCTGGCTCATGGCATTGGTTTTCTCTCCCAATTCCTTCTCGGTGCTGGCTTTTAGCTCTAAAAATTTCTCTTTAGCCTGTAAAATTTTGTTTTGTTTTATTACCTCACCTTCTTTCTCGGCTTCAGCAAGCGCCTTTTGGGCTTTGCCCTTCAGCACGTTTTGAAATAAGACATAGGCAACACCGGTGCCTGCCAAAAAGGCAACAGCGGCGGCCAAAATCAATACTAAATTGTCTCCCATAGTACGTATATATATATGTTTATAATTGCGCAAGCGGCAATGCTAAACACCAACACGTGGGGTAAGGATATATTGCTAATAAGTAATGTGTTACCCGGCCAGGTATTCGGCAATGCGGCGCTCAATAGCGCCCAGTTCGCCTGTTAGTTCGGCTTGCAAAGCATGGTTGTTGTTGCCCTGTGGGGCAACGGCTTCGGTGCCGGGTATAGTTGGGTCTGCCTGGCCTGCTTTTGTTTTATAAACAGCAAGTTCAAGACAGCACATGGCCAAAAGGTCCTGCAGGTCGCGCACGGCATAGTTGTTTTTCAGCTGGTCAAGCATTTGGTTAACCATTTGGCTGGCGGCGCGCAAATTAGCATCATCGCCCTCATTTACCGCCGTAATGGGGTATGAGCGATTTGCTAGTTTTACATTTATAACTGTTTCCTGCATAGGGTGTTACACATTCTTACCAAGCAAGGCGATGCATGCATCTATCTCCTGTACCAGGTTGGTGATAGTTAGCTTTAACTCCTCATTACCAGATTCGTTATTGCTGCTTATCGATGGCGCTAAAATAGGTAAATTATTTTTCTCCTCGTGTTCTTTAATTAATTGGTCTTTAATAGCTACTTGATGCTTCAATCCTTCGTTTTCAGCCTCAAGTGCCTGTATGCGGCTTTGTATGTCGCCATGCGAAGTTATCAGCAACTCAACCTTTTCCTTTAAAGTATCTATCGGAGCTTTCAAATCGTTCATAATCAGTATATTCTAATGGTTGTGGTTTGGGGTGGCAAATTTACATGTTAATAAATAGCTTACAACTTTGGCGCAAAAATAAAGTTAAAGGCATATAAATTGAAAGATTGCAGAAGGTTTACCGCGCCATTGTAAAAGCTTATTGAGTAAGAACAGATTAAAATTATCCGGTTCTTTTTGAAGGAGATAACGACGCGAAGCAACCTTATTGTTTTACCCATAACTGACACAACAGATTGAAAAATATTTTTAAAATAGCCTTAACGGGAATTATCGGAACAATGTTCTGCTTTAATTCATCGGCCCAAAACACCTCATACCCAAAAGATTATTTTGCATCGCCGCTTGATATACCCATCAGTTTATCAGGCAGCTACGGCGAAATACGCCCAAACCACTTTCATGCCGGGTGCGATTTGCGCACGCAGCAGGTAATAAACAAAAATGTATATGCCGCCGCCGACGGGTATGTATGGCGCATTGCTATTAATATGCGCGGCTACGGCAAGGTTATCTATATAAAACACCCGGCAGGGTATGTTACCGTGCACGCCCATTGCACATCCTTCGCGCCCGAGATTGAAAAATACGTGCGCATGTACCAGTACGAAAACCGCCAGGCCGAATTTGACCTATAT
>JANOCJ010000392.1:0-4544 GCA_031412115.1 Flavobacteriales bacterium | reverse complement strand
CGCTAACGTATACCGCAGTAAGCGTAGGCGCGTTGCCAAATACCACATTGCTGTGCTTGGTAACGCTAAAAAGAGGGTCGAGGTAACGGTTGGTGGGGCAGGTTTGCGCCACCACTTGTAGACATAGCAGAGCCATTAGTACGGTGCAATACTTCCTCATAGATAAAACAAATATATGGGGTTTAGAATAGAAAAGCTAATGTGGAAAAAAGGAAATAACGCTTTAGCGTAATTCTCAAGCCGCTTGCTTTAGCAAGCGGATATAGCACGAGTTGATGGGCGGGCTTAAGCCCGTTGTTTGTGGTTAACTATCACCCTGCGCTGAAGCGCAGGGCTTGAGAAATGCCCTGAAGGGCTCTAACAACACTTCCCCATCTGCTAACGGCATGGGGAGGGATTTTTTAGGGCGTTGCCCTGCTACGCAGTGCCCGGGCTATCCGCTTGTAGTTTGCCCCGCCAAAGGCGTGTCAAAGCTACCGCTGCTATCCCTAACGCGGCTGGCGCAAAAGCAAACTCCCTCCCCCTTCGGGGTACTCCCTCACAGAGGGAGATTGTCCCCCTCCTGAGGGGGCGCCCAAAGGGCGGGGGAGTTTTTCTACGCCCCTTCTACTATTTTTATTTCGTCGGGGGTAAGGTTGTAAAGCGCGTATACCATTTGGTCTATGGCTTTGTCGGTAGCTTGTATTTGGTTGGTAAGGGCTTGGGCTGCTGCTTGCTCTTTGGTAAAATAGGGTTCCCACTCGGCTTTTTGGGGTAGAGATAAACTTACTTTTAGCTTGTTTAGTTCTTTTAAAAAATCGGCATAGGTAAGTGTATACCAGTTTTGCAATTTGCCCGGCAGTGTAGCCAAGCTAAACTCGCGCATAAGCATGCGGGTAAACTTGCCCGATATATCTTGCAACTCCTTATTTAAGCGTAGCATTTCATCGGCTTTGGCTATAAAGGGTTGTTTATTACTATTAATTCTAATTGGAAGTTGTTGTATTTGAAAAACTCTTAATTCTATATACCCTCCACGTAAACTTGTGGTAATATATTTTGTCCTAGCATAAAATGTAATCAACCTAGAATTTAAAATAGATAATAAGTATTTTAAATCGCTCATAGTATTGCTTGTGATGCAATATGTTGTATTGATAGGTATTACTCCAACAGTATCCAAAACAGCTTCAATATTATAGCAAAGCTTTTTTAGGATAATTTTATTTGCTTCAATATCGTAGGCCCTACTATTGTTAGAACTTTTATTTTTTAGAGGGTTAATATTATATCTACCAATGTTTCCATTTGCAACAACTAAACCATCGCCATTTATTATGTTTTGAGATGTTGCGAGCGGTCGCCAAACAGTAAATTCAATGGATTTAAACGAATCTATTTTCTTGATTAAACTAGTTATTTCACCTCCTGTAATTTCTGAAATTGATTTTTTTTCAAAGGACTCTTTATTAATACCTTTCTGTTTTATTGCATTTTGCTTTTGAAGTATAAAGATAATGGGATATACTGAAGCATCTTCAAATACATTTATTTTGGTTAGATCCCAAAAAGTCTCAATTGTAGCTGTTTTAGAAATTACATTTAATACACCTTCGCCATAACGAGAAGTCAAAAATTTATCTGGGATTATGAAAGAAATTAATTTTTTATCTTTTACTAATTGTATTGCCTTTTCAATAAACAATACATATAAATCATATTGGTCTACTGCACTTTGATAATTGCTTTTATAAAAAGATTTATCTGTTTCCTTTATAGTTCTATTACTAACATACGGCGGGTTACCAATCACTACATCAAAGCCACCTTTAGCAAATACGTCTTTAAATTCGGTGTGCCAGTTAAAGGCCTTGTCTCCGGCTACGGCAGGGTCGTCTATCAGGCTATTGCCGCACTTTATATTGTTATTTAGGTTGTTTAGCTTACGGCGCGGTTGAGCGGTGCGCAGCCATAGGCTTAGCTTGGCAATATCTACACTCTCCTCATTAATATCTACCCCAAAAAGGTTGTTTTCTAAAATGCTATTCTCCACATCAGTTAGCACCATGCCATATCCAAATAGCTTGGCGCGCAGTTCATCAATATAGCGGTGTTCGGCTATTAAAAAGTTGAGCGCCTGGTTTAAAAACGCACCGCTGCCGCAGGCTGGGTCAACAATGGTTATTTGCAGCAGCCACGTGCGGTATGTTTCCAGTTTATCATCAAGCGCTTTTTTAATTTTAGCTGCCCTTTTTTTATCGGCAATGTAGTCTGCATCTACCATGCCCAGTTCGGTTTTTTTCTCAATACAAAGGCGGCCAACGGTATTATCTACAATGTATTTGGTAATGTATTTTGGGGTATAAAAAACACCATCCTTTTTACGTTTGGTTTTGTTTTTGTCAACCTCACGGCCTTCTAATATGGCCTTTACTTCATCTAATTCGTTTAACGAGTTTTCAAAAATATGACCCAGTATGTTTACGTCAACCTCGCTTTGATAATTGTAGTTGGATAATTTTATAGCATGAGTGCTTAATATTTCATCGTCAATACTAATATTGTCAAGCACACTGTCGGGCGCAAATAAACCGCCGTTGTAAGCAAAAATATCGTGCCCTGCCACTTTATGGCCGGTGTTTAAAAACTGAAAATTTATTTTAAACCGCTCATACAACGACTCATTAATACCCAACTTTTTTACCGTTTGCGAGTCGGCAATTATTTGGCGTATAAAATTGGGCGGCAGCAGTTGGCAATCTTCCGCAAAAAATATAAACAATAACCGGTCTAATAATTTTTGGGTGCTTTTGTATAGCACCAATGGGTTGTAAGTGGGGTTTTTAGTTCTTATATTATCAAACAGGGCCGTTTTAAAAGCGGCATAATCGGCATACAGTTTTTTGGTAATTTTATCTTCATGCGCTATGCTCTCTTCCTTTATTTTTTTTGGCAACCCGGCGGCTATATTTTCGTAGGCAAGGCATAGGTATAAAAGTTTAAATTCTTCGTATGATGTATTGAAGAGGTTAAACTCTATATGCTCTGTTGCATGGTCAACATAAAAACGAAGCTTTTCAAAGTTAGATGTAACAACATATGTGGC
This sequence comes from Flavobacteriales bacterium, assembly GCA_031412115.1. Lineage (GTDB taxonomy): Bacteria > Bacteroidota > Bacteroidia > CAMBQF01 > CAMBQF01 > CAMBQF01. The sequence goes on along the minus strand of JANOCJ010000392.1, from coordinate 1,459 downwards.
CTTGGCCTGGTGGTTTTTATAGCCAAAAGCCTGGTTGGTAACATTGTCCAGGTTAGTGGTTTTAGTATCTTTTAGTTCTATAACCGCAACTGCCTCATTGTTAACCAATATAGCCCCATCGGCCTTTTTGCTGTTGTCTGCATTTTTAAACTCGCAACGCAGGTTGTACTGGGGATTAGGGTTCATAGTACAGCCTAATGCCTTTACAAAAAGTTCGTTCATAAAACCTTCCTGAAACTCAATTTCATTTAATGCTTTTATGTTGGCTTGAATAACCGGATTATGAAAATAACCGGTAAATACCTGCCACGACTGCTGTACAGCGGAAGTATCAAGATTTTTTATGTACCTGTCTTGTACTGATTGTTGAAATAGTGCCATAGGTTTTATAAAGGCCAAATGTAGGAAAAAAGGCTGGCAAATTAGGCTGTACTATGAACCCTAATCCCATAAGCTTGAGACGTGCGTCAACACTACAATAAGCATGATTTTATTTAAAAAATTGTAGGATTTTAATTTATACCGCCCCACGTCACTCGCCAATCCACCCACGTTTTTTTATCAACGTTAATAAAAATCTAAAGATAACAAGTTGCGTTAACGTAATTTTAAAAAGCGGTGTTTTTAAGCGTAAAAACATGCAAAAAATTCAGTTTTATCGCGTTTTTAATCAATAAAAAACGTTTTCTGTTGTCTTTATATCGCACTTATTTTGGGTTGAGTAGCTAATAGTATATAATTAAGGTATAAAGTTTACAAAGCTGTTGCGCGCTATTTGCATGCTACTATACCACCAGTGCTTCGGTTTTTAACTACTTGGGTACTTGACTTGTATAGTAGTTTACCCCTGAATAGCTATTAACAGCATTGAAAATGAGGGTGTTACACGTAGGGTTTAGGTAAACTTAATTTCCAATGGCGGAAAATGAGTATAGTTTGCACCCTCTTTTAATAACTTTTAGTTTATAGATTTTAGTTTTTAGTTTAAATTGACTAATTTCGCGCCGCGTTAAAAGAAACCCCAACAATATTATGTCAAACAATATAGGTAGGATTACACAGGTTATCGGTCCTGTAGTCGACGTTTCGTTCGATACCGAAGGTTCAATATTACCAAACATTCTGGATGCTTTAACAGTGCAACGCCCTGATGGCCAAGTACTTATATTAGAGTGCCAGCAACATGTTGGTGAGGATACCATCCGCGCTATTGCGATGGACTCTACCGACGGTATATCTCGCGGTATGAAGGTGGTAGCTACAGGCTCTCCAATCCTTATGCCCGTAGGCGAGCAGATTAAAGGCCGCCTGTTTAACGTAGTTGGCGAGGCTATTGATGGTATTGGTGCAGTATCTAACGCCGGTGGTGCTTCTATACACCGCATGGCTCCTCGCTTTGAGGACCTTTCAACTGCTTCGGAGGTACTATTTACAGGTATTAAAGTTATTGACCTTATTG
>JANOCJ010000391.1:0-18258 GCA_031412115.1 Flavobacteriales bacterium | reverse complement strand
CGCCGGCAATACCATTACTATTATGGGTAGCAGCAGATGATAAGCCCGAAACATGCACACCGTGCGCTTCGCCACCCGGGTTGGTTGGGTTGTTGTCATCCTCGCCTAAATCCCAGCCCCTGTAGTTATCTATATAGCCGTCGTTATCATCATCAACACCATTAATAGGGTCGGCCGGGTTCTTTTTTATTTGGGTTGAAAGGTCAGAGTGGGTAGGGTCAACACCGGTATCGGTAATGCCAATTACAGTATTTGTATCACCTTTCGAGATATCCCAACCTTGTTGGGCGCTGATACGAGATAAATGGTATTGCGATGCTGCTTGAGGGTCGTTGGGTGTAAAGCAGGTATGGGGCAAATAATGTGGCTCTGCATACTCAAACAAACCGGTTGCAAGCAGGCGGTTTATTGCCTCGGTAAGTGTTAATGCTGAACTGTATTCAACCTCGTATACCAAAGTCAAATCAGCATACTTACGGCCATAAGCATCATAAGCGGTTTTAGGCGCTTCGGCATGGGGAAATTTGCGGTACAAGGCTGTTGAACCAATAGCGGACAATGCCGATTGTGCCCCGCTAATATTAATTTGTGCGGGCAGCGCATTGGCCCTAAATGCCGGTTTTAACTTTACCACAATATGGTTGGCCCACACATCGCTTGCCTTAATATTGGCAGGCATAGCAAACACTTTGGGGGCAGGGTTTTGGGTAAAAGCCTGCAAAGAAAAAGCCATAGCAATAGCTACAGCACTAATTTTAAATAATTTCATTTAGAACGATAAAGCGAGTTAGTATGCTAATGTACAAATAATACAATTAGGCTATTACATTGTTGGGATGCGGCGTACCAAAGCGTTGCAAGGCAGAGAAGTGCGACATTAATGCTGTGGTAAAATCGGGCTTTTGCAAATACGGTATATTAAACTCTTCAGCAGTTTCTTTTACAATAGCAGCTATCTCAGGGTAATGCACGTGGCATATACGCGGAAACAAATGGTGTTCTACCTGATAGTTTAGCCCGCCTACGTACCAAGACAACAGCTTATTATTGGGCGAAAAATTAACTGTAGTATTCATTTGATGAATGGCCCAATCGTTTTCTATTACGCCATCAACCGGCAATGGGTGGGTAGTTTCGTCAACCGTGTGGGCTAATTGAAATACCAGGCTAAGTATAATACCGCCGGTATAGTGCATCAATACAAAGCCAATAATAATTTGATAAAATGGAATGCCAAAATACAGTGTAGGCACTACCAGCATAGCAAATATATATATCAGTTTAAGTATGGTTAAGCGTAAAAACAAGCTAAGGTTTTCATTGCGTGTTTGTGGGTTTACGCCGCTTTTGGTAAACTGTATCAGTTGTATCAAATCTTTCAGCAATACCCAATAGGCCGTCATTAAGCCGTAAAATAAAAAGGCATAAATAGGCTGAAATTTATTGTACCATTTTGGTTTGCTGTGCGGAGAAAATATCAATACCAACCTATCGGCAATATCCTCATCCATACCGGCAATATTGGTATAGGTATGGTGCAATATATTGTGTTGCAGTTTCCAGTTATGTACAGAGCCCCCTAATATATTTAGGGTATGGCCTACGGCTATATTTACATATTTGTTTGATGAGTAGGCACCGTGGTTAGCATCGTGCATTACACTCATGCCTATACCGGCCAGGCAAACACCCATTAACAACCAAAGCAAAAGCGCCGCCCAAAAGGGTGGGTTTAATAATAGCAATGCAACAAATGGGGCCATATAGCCTGTTAACAGGATAAACGTTTTAAAAACCATTGAAGCATTGGCGTGCTTAGAAATATGGTTTGTTTCGAAATAATCGTCAACACGTTTTTTAAGAACGGGAAAAAATTGGCTTTTGTCTTTTGCAACAAATTTAACCTTGCCTTTTAATTTCATTTTGTAAAATAAGAGGGGTACTTTAATAACTAATTTACTACCAACAAAATTAAGTATAAAAAACCATATTCAAGTACCCCGTTATATGATACAAATCAGACAAATTTCTTAAAACTGCAACAATAGCAGCCTTTTTAGGCATTTTACAGCATAAAAAAACCCGGATTGTTAAACCCGGCTTTTAGCATTTTTTATAAAATTACTTATTTAATAAATTTGTACCATAAGCCCCGTCCAACATCGCAGCGTATTACATACATGCTTGATGCCAGGTTAGCAACATCTAAGGTGAATTCTTTTTCAGTTAAGCCTTCGTAAGCCTTTACTAAAGAGCCTGCCGAGTTAAAAATGTAAATATTGTACGGCTGGCTTATACCATCGTATATAGTACCGTAAATTTTACCGTCGGTGCAGTTGTTTAATACTGTCCAGCCGGGGGTTGTTACTTCCTCTTTTATGCCGGTTGCTAAACATTTGGTAGCTAATGAGTCAAACCAAAATTTGGTATACAATATGGTTGGCTGTGCACATTCAAAATGGCCTAATGTTGTGCTCCGCTCTGCAATAGAAACCGTTGTGGCACCATTAGTAATCATATAATTGTACGCATTAATAGCGTTTTGCGGGTTTACTTCCTCGTCCGATCCGCAGTAGTTAATCCGCATCCAGCTTTGAGGTACCCATTGGTACACGTTATTGTCTTTTAATGCCAAACGGAATGGGTGCAGGCTATCAGCAAAAAAGTTGGCTGAATAAGTGCTGTCAATAATCTCGCGCGGAACCTGGGGCATAATATTATTTACATCACCAATACCAAATTCTCCTGTTAGTTTCGGAGGAATGGTTGTGTTGTAAGGAGCTTTTAAAATCTCGTCCCAATTTGCAAATAGCGTGTCGCCATAAACCTCTTTGTAGCCTTTAAGCAGGTAAGGCAAATAGCCCGGTACCGAATAAGGTGTAAAGGCTGATACCATATCAAACTGTGCGCCGCTCATATCATATGCACCGCTCATTGGTGCCGATGCTGTTACGGTTAGTTCGCCAACATAGTTCTCTTGAATTTCTCTGTGGGTAGCCATAGCCGCATGGCCGCCTTGCGAGTATCCCATTAAAAATATTTGCCCATTAAGGTTTATGTTATTGGTAGCGCCTAAAACATTGCAGGCACGTATAAGGTCAATAGTTGCCGATGCTTCTGTTTTTGCATGTTGGTAGGGGTGAAAACCCGGGCTTTGGCCCATGCCCAAATAATCGGGCAGGCAGGCGGCATAGCCCGTAGATGCTGCAACTACACCAATTACCCACTCGCCTTGCAGGTTAGAGAATACATCGTCTTTTTTTAACTGTGTGCCATGGTTATAGCTAATAATAGGCACTTGGCAGCTATCGCCAACCGGCAAAATAATTAAGCCCGATGCGTAGCTGGGGTTGCCTTGCCCATCCGGGGTGTCATAAACAATACGGTATACTTTTACCCCATACTGGGTACTAAATATACCCGATGGAACACCGTTTGCATCAAGCATTGAGTCGGCCTGAGTTTTGGTATACTCCCTTAATAGGGTTTCGGTAAAATTGATTTGAGAATAAGAAGAAGTACAAACGGTAATAAAAAATGCCGCAAGGGCTACAACAATAGTAAACTTGTGTTTCATTCTAAAATAGAAATTGAAAAAATGGATAAATACGAATTGCCTATGCAAGTTAGTAATTATTTAACGTAAAGTTTACAACCAGTAAATTAATATACGCTCTAAATCTTATCAAAAGCCTGCTGTAAATCAGCTATTAAAACCTCTGGTTCTTCAAGCCCCACATAAAAGCGAATCATGTTCCATTTTATGTATGGGTTATCATAACTCTGCGAGCTTAATAAGGAACAACTTGGGAAGATTAACGATTCGTGCCCGCCCCATGAACAAGCCAGTAAATAGCGCTCAAGGCTGTTGCAAAATGTTTCTACCTGCGCTATGTTTTCTACTTTAAGCATGATAGAAAATAAGCCGCCGCAACCCTTCATTTGCTTTTTAGCCAGTTCGTATTGAGGGAAGCTTTTTGAGAATGGGTAAAACACCTTTTCAACCTTGGGGTGGTTTTCTAAAAACGCAACTACTTCCGCTGCCGATTTATTTGATTTCTCTAACCTGATGGGCAAGGTGCGCAAGCCGCGTATCATCAACCAAGCATCGTTTGGCGATATGATAGAACCGTAGGTCATCAACTCCGATGCAAAAATGCGGGTAATCATTTCTTTGCTTCCGCATAAAACACCCGCAACAATATCGCTATGGCCGTTAAGGTATTTGGTAGCTGAATGTACCGTAATATCAATGCCCATTTCAATAGGCTTTTGATAGAGTGGCGTACAATAGCTATTATCTAATATGGTAACAATGTTGTTCGCTTTGGCAATCTTGGCCACCGCCTCAATATCCTGCAACTCAAAGGTCAGCGAGTTTGGGCTTTCTAAATAAATAAGCTTGGTATTGGGCTTAATTGCATTAGCAAAACTCTCCGGGTTTTCGCCATCAATCATGGTGGTTTCAACGCCGTATTGTTTTAGCAATGTATTAAAAAGCTTGTTGGTCCAGCTATAGGGCTTATTTACACAAATGGCATGGTCGCCCGCTTTTACATTCGCCATTACCGCTAAGGCACAGGCAGCACTTCCGCTCGATACTGCTAAGGCATCTTCAGCCCCTTCAAGCGCAGCCAGCTTTTTACGCAGAATAGCCACGGTTGGGTTATAGCCACGGGTATAAAAAGGTTCTTCAAATTCGTGCTGCAGCGTGCGGCGCATATCGGCCACCGTTTTTGATGCAAAATTGCTGCTTTGTATTATTGGGGGCGACACTGCGTTGAAATACAACTCACGTTCTTCGCCCAAATGGTTAAGTATGTATGATAAATCCATAAAACGTTTAAGCCACTAAGGTAATTCATATTGCGCAACCTTCGTGCTTTTTGACTTTCTTTGCAGCGTGCAAACAATGCCCCTTATTCTTTTTGAAGATAACCACCTAATAGCGGTTGATAAACGCCCCGGCGATATTACCCAAGGCGACATTACCGGCGATACCCCCTTATCTGACATTATAAAAGATTACCTTAAAGTAACTTATAATAAACCGGGCAGTGTATTTGTAGGCACTATCCACCGTATAGACAGGCCCGTAAGCGGCGTGGTACTATTTGCCAAAACCAGCAAGGCGCTAACGCGGATGAATGAGCAGTTTAAAGAGCGCAATACCGAAAAAATGTATTGGGCGCTTGTAGAAGGTGTACCACCCAAACCGGAAGATACCATTACGCACTACCTTAAGCGCAACCAGCACAACAATGTAACTACTGCTTTCGACAGGCCCGGTAGTGGAGCGCAAGAGGCTACCTTATCATACAAAGTATTAAAAACCGAAGGAAAATTTACCTTGGTAGAGGTAAAACCCATAACAGGCCGCACGCACCAAATACGGGCGCAGCTGTCTAAAATTGGGGTTTCTATTAAAGGGGATAAAAAATACCGTTCGGGGTTTTCAAACTACGATAGGTCTATTTGCCTGCACGCGCGGGAATTGAAATTCTTTCACCCCGTAACTAAGGAGGAGGTAGTAATTACCGCCCCCATAGTTAATGAGGAATATTGGGAAGGCTTTGTTTAGCCTACCAAAGTTTTACTACAATCTCACCATTTTCTACCGTAGCCGGAAAATTTGTTAAGCCTGTTTTTGTTGGGCCGCTTACTTTTTTACCCTCCAATGTAAATATGCTGTTGTGCCATGGGCACACCAGTGTTTCGCCTTGCTTCTCCAGCGGGCCACCGGCATGTGGGCATTTATATTCCATTACGGTGTAAGTACCGTCGGCATTTTTATTTACCAATAGCTTTTGGCCGGTATTAATGTCCACCACTTTGGCGTTAATGTCTTTTAGGTCGGCAACCGGTATTTTAACACTGTTGCCATCAACAGCTAATACTTTAGGGGCCATAACATCTTGGCCTGCTTGGGCAGCAACGGCAGGGGTTTTGCAACCCTCAAGCGATGTGGCACCCATAGCGCCTAACATTAATGCGGCACAACCAAAGGTGCCTTCCTTTAAAAATTCACGACGGTTTTTCATGTTATTCTTCTTCGGTTTCTATTTCGTTTTGTAAAACAATCATTTTAAGGGCAGTAATTGCGGCCTCAACACCTTTGTTGCCATGCTTGCCACCGGCACGGTCAATAGCCTGTTGCTGGTTTTCGGGTGTTAAAACACCAAAAATTACCGGCGTGTTATAGTCTAAGTTTAGCTGCATAATGGCTTGGCTTACGCTGGTGCAAATAAAATCAAAATGGCGCGTTTCGCCTTGTACAACACAACCTAAGCATATAACCGCATCAGGTTCAGCATTGTCTAACAAAAGTTGTGCACCAAACGGCAACTCAAAGCTACCCGGTACGTGGCGAATGATGATATCGTCATCGGTAAGGCCATGCTCCTTTAGGGTGTCAACGGCGGCAGCCAACAAAGCTTCTGTAATTTCGGTGTTCCACTCACTTACTACTATACCTATTAATGTATCTTCCGGCATCTTGCCTACTTCTCCTGTATAAACCGAAAGGTTTTTATCTTTTGATGACATATCTATGTGTTTTTTCACAAATATATAATTCCCTTAAAACAAAAAGCCTTTAAATCTGCTATTTTTACCGCAATGCAAAAAGCCTTTTTTGAGTTTGACGGGTACAAAATACACTATGCTACTATTGGCAAGGGCAATAAGTACCTGTTGGCTTTTCATGGCTATGGTTTAGATGGAAGCCTTTTTCAGGTCTTGGAAGATTCCCTTGGCAAGCATTATACTGTCCTTTCGTTCGATTTATTTCACCACGGCGATAGCCGTTACCCTTTGGGGTTAGATGCCGCTACGCCTTTGCAGCCGCAGCTGATGAAGCAAATGCTGGAACAATTGCTTGATAAACTGGGCGTAGATACCTTTGGGTTGATGGGCTACAGTATGGGCGGACGCATTTGCCTTTACCTAGCCCCTATGTTTGGCAACCGTGTTACTGAGCTGTACCTTTTTGCCGGCGATGGCATGAAACGCTCTTACGGCTACATGTTTGTAACCTATACGGCTGTTGGCAAGGCTTTATTTAGGCTGATGGTAAAAACGGGAGGCATAATGAGCACCGTTCTTAAGTTTGGCCGCCGAATTGGCTTAATGAATGGCAAAGCGGCTGCCTTTTTTATTACGCAGGTAAACAGCAAAGCCAAGCGCGAAAAGCTATACAATTCCTGGCAAGCCTATCAATTATTTAAGCCTGATTTAGATACTGTTGCTTCGCAGATAAACAGCGGGCAGGTAAAACTGCACTTGTTTTGTGGCAAGTATGATAAGGTGCTGCCGCCGCACACCATTCAACGTTTTGTTAAGAAATTAAAGAATATACGCCCGGTAATGCTGGAAAGTGGGCACGATTTGATTAATGCCAAAACATCGGCGTACCTGCAAGAGTATCTTAGGGAAGAGGGGAGAGGTTAGAGGGGAGAGTAAAATTATCTATCCCAATACTTCGCTTATGGGCAAAAAAACAGCCCCGACACCTATAAGGTACCGGAGCTGAAAAAAAAATATTGTTAAAACCCTTATAGGTTGCCTTTGTGGCGGGTCTCCGAAGATACTGTTAATTTTTTGCGGCCACGTGCACGACGGGCTGCTAAAACGCGGCGACCGTTAGGGGTTGACATGCGTTCGCGAAAACCATGTTTGGTTCTTCTTTTGCGTTTCGAGGGTTGGTATGTTCTTTTCATTGCTGACTATCTTTTTCAAAAAGGATTGCAAAAATAGAACTTTTTTCGGAATATCAACACACCATTGATAATATTTTTCTAAAAAAACGTCTTAACAGTATAAAAACACCCGCCAAAGGTTGGTTTGCATAGCCTACCTTTGCGCTTTATATATAATACAATGGCCCGTCGTAACGATATTGATGAAAATCTACCAAAAGTAAAGCTTAGCAAAGATAACCTTAAAAAAGCATCGCGCATATTGCGTTACCTAAAGCCGTACCGCACAAAATACCTGATAGGGGTATTGTTTTTGTTGCTTACCAGCGCCACGGCACTTATTTTTCCTGCTATGATGGGCGACCTGATTGACGCCGCCACCAGCAAAACTACACCCAATAAGGAGGTAATGCTTGATAATATTAATAGGTTGGGGCTTATCTTGCTGTTAGTGTTTTCTTTACAAGCTGTATTTTCTTATTTCAGAATAGTGCTGTTTGTAAACGTAACCGAAAATGTGCTAACCGACCTTAGGCGCGCCGCTTATGCTAAACTAATTACCCAGCCTATGGAGTTTTTTGGCCGCCGCAGGGTAGGGGAGTTAACCAGCCGCATATCGTCAGACATTACAACCTTACAGGAGGCTTTTACTACAACCGTGGCCGAGTTGATGCGCCAAGCCATACTAATTATAGGTGGTATTGCTTTACTATCACTCACTTCTATTAGGCTGTCGCTAGTAATGCTGGCTTTAATACCCGTATTGGCTATACTGGCGGTTTTCTTTGGCCGTTACATACGCCGCACGGCAAAGCAAGTGCAGGATAATGTAGCCCAATCAAATACTATTGTTGAAGAAACGATGCAAGGCATTACCAGCGTAAAAGCCTACACTAATGAGCAGTTTGAAATAGACCGCTATAGAAATACAACACAAAACATATTGCAAATAGCACTTAAAAGCGGCCGCTTGCGGGGAGCATTTGCATCCTTTGTTATTGTGGGGCTTTTTGGGGGAATAATATTTATTATATGGTACGCCAGCACCTTGCTAGCCATGGATAAAATAACGGTAGGCGAATTGGTTAAGTTTATTATTTACACTATGTACGTAGGTGCTTCTATTGGCGGCTTTGCCGAGATGTATGCCACCTTTCAAAGGGCTATTGGCTCTACCGAACGGATATTGGATATTATTGATGAGGAAGGAGAGGGAATTGACCTTAATTATACCCAAAACGGAGACAAAACCCGTCTGAAGGGAGAAATTGCGTTTAATGATGTACACTTTACGTACCCATCGCGCAAGGATTATAACGTATTGAATGGAATATCATTCACTGCTGCCCAAGGCGAACGGGTTGCTATTGTTGGCCCTAGCGGGGCGGGCAAAAGCACCATTATACAACTATTGCAACGCTTTTATGCGCCCGAAACAGGCAATGTATTGTTTGACGGCAAAAATGCTGGCGACTATGACCTTACCGCGCTTCGCAGCAATATTGCCATTGTTCCGCAAGATGTATTGTTGTTTGGCGGGAGTATAAAAGAAAATATAGGCTATGGCAAGCCCGGCGCTACCGACGAGGAGATAATGGAGGCCGCCAAAAAAGCCAATGCCCATAATTTCATCATTGGCTTCCCCGAACAGTATAACACTTTAGTAGGCGACAGGGGCATACAACTATCGGGCGGGCAACGCCAGCGTATAGCTATAGCCCGCGCGGTGCTTAAAAACCCCGCTATATTATTGTTGGATGAGGCTACAAGCTCGCTGGATTCTGAATCGGAACGTTTGGTGCAAGATGCGCTTGATAAGCTAATGCAGGGCCGTACGTCGGTAATTATAGCCCATAGGCTATCTACCATCCGCGATGCTGATAAAATACTGGTAGTTGAACGCGGAAAAATTATAGAAAGCGGTAGCCATGAGGAGTTAATCAAGAATACTGACGGATTATATTACAGTTTAAGCAAGCTGCAGTTCGAATTCTCTGATAGTGAGCGCTAAAGATTTCGGTCGGTGGTTAAACTTTATCCACCCCGCAATGTTCTATATGTAGTTCTTTATAAGTAGTAATTTTTTCATAATTAGGTTTTTTCATGCCGCATAGGGTTTTCCTTGTGCGGCATGTTTTATATTTGGGCTTTCCTTAGCCCTAGCATGAAGATAACTTTTCTCTTATCGCGATTCCCTTATCCCCTAGACAAAGGCGATAAGCTGCGGGCTTACCATCAAATTAAACATCTTAGTAAAACGCATACAATCTCCCTTATTTGCCTTAGCGAGCAGGAGGTAGAACAGCAACATATTGCCCATTTGCAGCAATATTGTACCGAAATTCGCATTTATCCCATTCGAAAGCTCGATATTTTTACCGGTTTGGTTTCGGCTTTTTTTAGTGGCTTGCCCTTTCAAGCGGGGTATTTCTTTCGCCAAAGCTTAAAAAAATGTATTTGGGCTGATTTGGATAGCTTTAAGCCTGACGCTATTTTTTGCCAACTGGTGCGTATGAGCGAGTATGTAAAGGACTACAACCACGCTAATAAGTTGTTGGATTATATGGATGTTTTTTCGTCGGATATGCGCCGCCGGAAAGATGTATCATCAGGCATAACCAAGTTGGTGTTTGCTATGGAAAGCAAGCGCATAGCACAGTATGAAGAAGCTATCTTCTCTTCATTCCAAAAGCATAGCATTATTAGCAGCCAGGACAGGGACTTATTGCCGATAGGCAATAAGGAACAAATAGCGGTAATTCCTAATGGTACTGATATTGATATAACTTTTCCATCGCCCATAAAAAAGGAATACGACATACTGTTTTTTGGCAACCTAAGCTATACTCCTAATGTAGAGAGTGCAGTATTTCTTGCCCAGCAAATAGTACCCGAATTACTAATAAAACATCCAAACCTAAAAGTGCTAATAGCAGGCGCTACGCCGCACAAACGCGTGCTTGCACTGGCCAATGCAAACATTGAAATAAAAGGTTGGGTAGAAGATAAATGGGCTTGCTTCGCATCGGCTAAAGTATTTGCCGCCCCTATGCTTATTAACGTGGGCATGCAAAATAAAATACTGGAAGCTATGGCCGTTAAAACACCCTGCGTAGCCACCAGCCTTGCCAACAATGCCATTGGTGCTAAGCACAATAGCGAAATTATAGTGGCCGAAACTGCTGCCGAATTTGTAATGGCTATTGATAAACTTATAACTAATAACGCACTGGCTACAGAAATAGCAGCCAATGCCTATACTTTTGTATCGGCCAACTACTCGTGGAATGCAACCACCCAGCAGTTGGAAGAATACCTGTTAACCTAAAACAATGAGAGAGAAAATAGTTGCCGCCAACTGGAAAATGAATAAGACATTGCCTGAGGCTATTGAGCTTGCACAAGCCATAGTATTTGGCTTTAGCAAACAGCCGGCAAGCTGCAAAGTGGTATTGGCACCGCCGTATATTTATTTAGAGCGTTTGGTAAACGAGGTGCAGAATATTGCGTTTGTATCAGCACAAAATTGCAGCAACCAAACCAAAGGCGCTTTTACGGGCGAGGTTTCTACCCAAATGCTAGCCTCGTTAGGTGTGCAATATTGCATTGTAGGCCATTCGGAAAGGCGGGCCATTTATGGCGAAGGCAACGAAGTATTGAAAGAGAAATTGCAACGCTGCTACGAGCAAAACATCACCCCCATATTTTGTATTGGCGAGTTGCTGGAAGAACGCAATAGCAACAGCCATTTTGAGGTTGTTGCACAGCAACTGGAAAGTACATTATTTACCTATACTGCTGCCGAGGCAGCCAAAACAGTATTGGCCTACGAACCCGTTTGGGCCATAGGTACAGGCCTAACAGCCACGCCAGAACAGGCGCAGGAAATGCACGCCCATATTCGCAGTTTAATAGCCACTAAATTTGGTGCCGAGGTGGCTGAAAACATAACCATACTATATGGCGGTAGCTGCAACGCACAAAACGCTGCAGGCCTTTTTACGCAGCCCGATATTGATGGCGGGTTGATTGGTGGCGCTGCCCTTATTGCTGATGACTTTTTAAAAATTTGCTATGAACTACGTTAAGGTTGACATACAAACTACCGATGCGGTAGTGCGCGATATATTAACGGCCCAGTTGGCCGAAATTGGCTTTGAATCGTTTACTGAAGACGAACAGGGCATGAAAGCCTATGTGCAGGAAAGCGACTTTAACGCTATGCGCGTAGAAACTATAATAAGGGCCTTGTTTCCGCACAATGCACCCGCTTTTAAGGCTCAGGTAATTGAACAGAAAAACTGGAATGAAGAGTGGGAAAAGCAATACGACCCTGTTATGGTTGATGACTTTGTTTGCCTTCGCGCATCGTTTCACCCAAAGGCCGAAGGGGTTGAAATAGATATTGTTATAGACCCTAAAATGTCGTTCGGTACGGGCCACCATCCAACAACAGTATCTGTAATAAAGCTAATGCGCGAGTTGGATTTTACCGATAAAACAGTTTTTGATTTTGGTTGTGGTACGGGCGTCTTGTCTATTGTAGCGCATAAATTAGGTGCAAAGTTTATTACAGCAATTGATATTGATGAGTGGTCTATCGAAAATTCGAAAGAGAATTTTTTGAAAAACGGCTTAGCCGAATTTGATTTATCAGACAAGCCAATTAGTAATTTTCATGGTCAAAATTTTGATATTATTTTGGCTAACATCAACAAGAACATTATAATACAAAGTTTGGCTGATTTGGATAAAATTGCGCAACCCAATACTCCCATTTTATTTAGCGGCTTTTTTACACATGATATTGAGGATATTGCAGAAAAAGCACTTCCTTTCGGCTTTAAGTATATTAAACATATTAGTAATAACGAATGGGCAGCTGCCCTTTTTACACGATGAATATAGAACTGAGTGATGTAATGGGCCATGCGGCTGCATTTTTAACAACCATATCATTTGTGCCGCAGGTTGCAAGGGTTGTAAAAACCAAATCAACCAAAGATATATCGTTGGGTATGTTTTTGTTAATGGCTGCCGGAGTTACACTTTGGCTTATTTATGGGTTAATGATTATGGCCTGGCCACTTATATTTTGTAATGGCACTACCATTCTTTTGGTTTTGGTTATACTTGGATATAAGATTAGGTATAGGTAGGGTTTTCCTTATTTTAAGAAATTGGCCTACCTTGCAAAACTTATCTAACAATTCGGTCAAGAATACAACATGAAAAGAAAATTATTTATTGCAGGGGCGATATTAGCTTTGGCTAACACCATTATGCATGCACAACAACCCGCCCTGCGCAGGTGTGGCACTACGGAGTATACTAATCAGCTAGAGGCTGCAAACCCACAGTATATTACTAACCGCCAACAAATTGAAGATTTTACAAACCAGTGGATTGCAAACAACCCACAACAAGCAAAATCAGCAGCCGTAATTACCATTCCGGTGGTGGTGCACGTAGTATATAAAACCAATGCTGAAAATATTTCAGATGCACAGGTATTATCGCAAATACCGGTTTTAAATAAAGATTTCCGCCGTTTAAATACCGATGCTTCAAACACCCCTTCGGTATGGCAAAGCATAGCTGCCGATGCAGGCGTTGAGTTTTGTATGGCATCTGTTGACCCTAATGGTAATGCTACCAATGGCATTGTACGCAAATTAACCACGCTTAACTCCTTTACCGGTAATAATGATAATGTTAAGTTTACTTCTTTAGGCGGCGATGATGCCTGGCCAAGCAATAGGTATTTAAACATTTGGGTATGTAATCTTACAGGTGGCATTTTAGGCTATGCTACACCTCCGGGTTTTCCGGCCGATGAGGATGGTGTAGTTATTGGTTACAAATACTATGGTACTACCGGCACATCGTTAGACCCTGTATACAACAAAGGCCGCACCGCTACCCACGAAATTGGGCATTGGCTAAACCTTGAACATATTTGGGGCGATGATGGTACATCGTGTAATGGCTCTGACAACGTTGCCGACACCCCTAACCAGGCAGGCGAAAATTTTGGCTGCCCTTCATTCCCAAACGTTTCATGCAGCAATGGCCCTAACGGCGATATGTTTATGAACTACATGGATTACTCTGACGATGGTTGTATGAACCTGTTTACCACCGGCCAAAAAACACGCATGTTAGCTTGCCTTAATGGCGCCCGTTCATCTATTTTAACACCAAATGGCTGCGGCGGTTCTGTTGTTACCCCCGGCGAGTGCGATACCCTAACCAACGTGTTTAATAACGACACATTGGTTTTATACCTGGCACAAGACAATGGCAACGATGCAGGCTACATTAGTGGTACTAACACGTATGGCGACAATGCTAAAGCTGATAAATTTACCGGCGTTCCATCAAATATGTTTATTACCGGCGGATTAATAGGTTTTGGGGTTGCTTATACAAACAATGCCAGCCGCAAAGTAACAGCAGCAGCATGGAATACTAGCGGCACCGGTGGTGCACCGGGTAGCGAATTGGCTACCAAAGACATTTTGATAAATGATATTAATGTAGGAGGGTTAACAGCTTTCTCATTTTCAAGCGCGCCATCGGCCCCGGGCAGCTTTTATTTGGGCGTTAGGTGGACAGGTTTTACTTCTACTGACAGTATAGCAATATACACATCTACCGACAGGGGAAGCAACACCGCTTGGGAGCGCTGGAGCGACAATACATGGCACTCGTACACCGATGCTAACGGATGGGATTTTGTTGGCTTGTCTCACGTTATATTCCCTGTTTTATGCCCAACCGCTACAGATGTAAACGAAGAAACTAACTGGGCCGGGGTATCAGTATTTCCTAACCCAACAGATGGTAACATTAATGTATACCTTAAATTGAAAAATAATGATGATGTTGCCATTCGAGTATTTAATACCGTAGGCCAATTTGTAACCGGCCAAAGCGTTAACAATACCCCGGGCGGAACATATAACCTTGATTTAGCGGGCCAAGCCCCGGGTATATATTTTGTCGAAGTAAAATCGGGTAATATAAGTCGTACTTTTAAAGTGGTTTTAACACGCTAATGTGGCAAACACTTTAAAGCATAGTATACTAATTTTATTTACAGGGCTGCTCCTTTTTAATACAGGGGGCAGCCTTGTTTTTTTTAAGCTGCGCGAAGCAGCTATTGAGGCTGAATTTAAAAAAGCCCTTGCCAACAACCAGGTTTTGGGCAATGTTGCTGTTGTAAAATTTACCGATGCCGAACTACAAAATGCCCATTGGGAAGATGAGCACGAAATAGTATTGAATGGACATTATTACGATGTATTAGCTACCGAATATAAAAACGGGCATACCGTTTATATTTGCTTTGCCGATGATAATGAAACAGCATTGTATGCATGGTATAACAACTATAAAAAACAACAGGTAAAAAACGGGGTGGATGATGATGATTTTGCTGGCATGTATAGAAATACATTCATAAATAAAATTCATCAAGTAACGTATTTAACTACCTATTTGCAAACAATAAACACCCATTATTCGCTGCTAAATACGCAAGTAGCGTCTGTTCCAAAATCTCCTCCCCCAAAAGTATAGCCATGTTTTTCCTTGCAATTGCTTTTCAATTGCAACATTCTGTTTTCTAACCTAAATAAAAAAACATGGTAAAAAAATATTTTTTGCTAATGCTTATGGCTATGCTATGCATTGGCGCAAACGCACAATTATCAACCATTACAGTAGTAGACCAAACAACACTGCAGCCTATTAGTGGTGTTATGGTTACTTATATAGCTGCAACTAATGAATATAAAACAGGCTTGGATAATAGCCAACTTTCAAAAAATGTATACACCAATGCCCAAGGCATAGCACCTATAAATGATAACGTTTATGCTTCTGATACCGTAGTTATTGCAGCTGCCGGGTATGCTACTTTTAAAACTACATACGGCAATATTGTTGCCAATAACAATAAAGTTTACATGGCTATTAAAGCCTATAATTTGGGCGATGTAATAATATCGGCCAGCAAGTTTGAAGAAAAAAGCGAAGACGTAGCCCAGCGCGTACAGGTTATTGATGCTAAAACCATTGCTTTTCAAAGCCAGCAAACTACGGCTGATGTGTTGCAACAAAGCGGCAACGTATTGGTGCAAAAAAGCCAGCAGGGTGGGGGTAGCCCTTCCATCCGTGGGTTTGAAGCCAGCCGGGTGCTAATTGTGGTTGACGGTGTGCGTATGAATAATGCTATATTCCGGGCGGGCCATTTACAAAACGTAATTCGTATTGATAATGCAATGCTAGACCGTGCTGAGCTTGTTTTTGGCCCCGGTTCGGTTGTATATGGGTCTGATGCCTTGGGCGGTGTTATACATTTTTATACCCGCAACCCCGTTTTAAGCACTACCGAAAAGCCCATTGTACAAGGCGGTTTTTACACCCGCTATGCTACTGCTAATAATGAAATAACCAGCCACGGCGACATTAGCGTAGGCCTTGAAAAATGGGGCTTTACAACAGGCGTTACCTATTCAAAGTTTGGCGATTTAAGGCAAGGCGCTCAAGGATACGATTCATTAACATCGGTTTGGAAACGTACTGTTTATGCCGACAGGATTAATGGGGTAGATGTTGCTGTGCAAAACAACCATCCCAACAAACAAATAGGTACGGGCTATTCGCAGTACGATATTTTGCAGAAGATACTGTTCTGCCCCAACCAAAATTTTCAGCATACGTTAAATTTTCAATTCTCAAATACCAGCAATGTGCCACGCTACGACAGGCTTACCGAGCTTGATGGCAGTGGTGTGCCCAAAAGTGCGGAGTGGTATTACGGGCCGGAGCAACGCATGCAAATAGCATATAAGTTAGATATGTTAAAAGCCACCAAAGCTTTTGATAATGGTAAGTTGATACTGGCTTTTCAGGATATAAAAGAAAGCCGCCACAACCGCAATTTTGGTGCGTCCAACCGTACCTCGCGATACGAAGGGGTTAAAGTATATTCACTAAACCTTGACTATACCAAAAAGCTGGGTACAAGCAATGAGTTGCGCTATGGTGTAGAGGGTACCTACAACAGTGTAACATCCACCGCAAAGCGCACTAATGTAAATACAGGGGCAGAAAGTGCGCAAAGCACCCGCTACCCCGATGGGGGCAGCAAATTTTTTACTGCCGCTGTGTATGCTACCCATAGCTGGGAGATAAGCAAAAAGCTTATTTTGAATGATGGGCTTCGCTTTAGCTACGTAGGCTTACGTTCTAAGTTTACCGATACTACTTTTTACCCTTTCCCTTTTACCGAGGTTAGCCAAAACAACATGGCATTAAATGGCAATATTGGCTTGGTATATATGCCGGGCGCAGGCTTTCGTATAGCGGCATTGGGTTCAACGGGTTTCCGTTCGCCCAATGTGGATGATTTGACTAAAATTTTCGACTCAGCGCCGGGCACTGTGGTATTGCCCAACCCCGACTTAAAGCCTGAGTATACCTACAATGCAGAGCTAACCGTAGCTAAAACATTTGCCAATAAATTTACTGTTGAAGCTAACGGGTATTATACCTGGGCGCGCAACCTGCTAAGTGTTGGGAAAGCCACGTTTAACGTGCAAGACAGCATTGTGTACGATGGCCAGTTAAGCGCCGTAACCATGATGCAGAACAACAACAAAGCCTATATATATGGCGGTTACCTTGGTGTTCGTGGCGATGTTACTAAATACTTGGCCATTGCAGCATCGGTAAACTATACCTATGGCAGGGCTAAAGGCGATTCAGTTGATGTGCCGCTAGACCACGTTTCTCCATTGTTTGGCAGGGTAGGTATAATGCTGAATTTGAAGAAGTTCCGTGCGGAGGTATTTACCCTGTTTAGTGCCAAAAAAGCGTTGGAAGACTATAGCCCCAGCGGCGAGGACAACTTACAATATGCTACAACCAACGGTATGCCTGCCTGGTATACGCTAAACCTGCGCGCGGCTTACCAGTTTAACCAGTATGTGCAATTGCAGGTAGCGTTAGAGAATGTGCTGGATAAAAACTACCGTGTTTTTGCATCGGGAATATCGGCAGCGGGGCGTAATTTAATGCTTACCCTGCGCACTAATTTTTAAACCGGTTTTTTAAGCTAACTGTATTGCAACTGTGCTGAAACTGAATAACCGCAGTTGCTGTACAGTTTAAGTATAACTACCGCTCAAAACGTATTTTAGGTATAAAAAAGGTGTGTTTTTATACTAAAAAACGATAAAAAGTGCTGTTTTTTATTCAAAAAAGTAAAAAATCAGTACTAAAAAACACTTTTTTAGTGGGATAATAATTAACACTAAAATTTGTGGATTAAAACCTGTGCATCTCACTTAAAAAATACAGGTAAAAACGGAGTGGTATAAAAGCAAAAATGCCCCTTGGTTTTTTACACCAAGGGGCATTTTGTTAGATAATATTATAATATTAGTGCATACCTACACCATCAAAGCCGCTTAGGTTTATCCAGGTTAAATTACCACCATTCATAACAGGCACTAGTTGTATGCTAAACCTTCCGGTTTGAGTTATATTC
>JANOCJ010000390.1:0-7721 GCA_031412115.1 Flavobacteriales bacterium | reverse complement strand
CCACTACACCCGCTGCCTGCAACCTTGCCGATGGTACCGGCACAGTTACCCCACAAGGCGGCACCGGCCCTTACGATTTTGTTTGGCAAGATGCTAACGGCACCAACGTGCAAACCGATAACAACCTACCCGGGGCAAGCAATGCCACCGGTTTAGCACAAGGGTCGTATGATATTGATGTAACGGATGCTAACGGATGTACCGCTTCTGTAACCATAAACGTGCAAGGCTCGCAGGGCAATTTGCAAGCGCAGATAGTTGAAGTGCCAACTAGCTGCCCCAACGTTTGCGATGGCTCAGCTACGCTAACTATAGCAGGCGGCACTATTCCTTACGTTATTACCTGGGATGCTAATGCCAATAACCAAATTGGGCCCAATGCCATAAACTTATGCAATGGTACATATACCGTTAACTATGCCGATGCTAATGGCTGTTCGGGCAGTACAACGGCTACTATTACTGAGCCTGCAGGCTTGGTAGCTCAGTTTATTTCATCGCCACAAACAACTGATATTTTTAATACCGAGATAAATTTTATTGATTATTCAACGGGTTCGCCAACGCAATGGAACTGGCAGTTTGATGCCTTTGGCTCATCAACCGACCAAAACCCAACGTTTACCTTCCCCCCTGTTCCGGCTTGTTACGAAATTATTTTAACGGCCAACAATGGCGGCAATTGCCCTGATAGCGATACATCAATTGTATGTATAACACCAAGCTATTCTATCTATTTCCCTAGCGCTTTTACACCTAATGCCGATGGCATAAACTCAGGCTTTATTGGCTACGGCGAGGGTATTTTAGAATTTAACATGTGGATTTTTGATCGTTGGGGCAATATGATATACCACACCAACGATATGAACCGCCCTTGGGATGGCCGCAAAGAGGGCAGCAAAGAAATTTGTATGATGGATATTTACGTGTACAAAGCCCGCGTTAAAGACATATTTAACCAGGTACACGATTACTACGGTAAGGTAGCGTTGATAAAGTAGTTGTTGCCATAACTCCCCCGGCCTACGGCCACCCCCTCAGGAGGGGGATAAATCTCCCTCTTTGAGGGAGTACCCGAAGGGGAGGGAGTTTTTCTCTACTTCTTCCCTTCCAAAAACTCCGCTATCTCATCCCACGATAAAGTGGTAAGGGCAATGTATTCTTTTAGGTCTTCTATTTTACTTGATATTTCGGCATTACCCATATTGTGGCCATGGTCTATAAAAATGGCTTTGCAGCCCAGGTTTTTAGCCAGTTCCACATCGGTATAGCGGTCTCCCAATACAAATGAGTTTGCAAGGTCGTAGGCAGGGTTGTTGATATACTTTGTCAACATGCCTGTTTTAGGCTTGCGGGTAGGTGCGTTTTGGTGCGGATAGGTTTCGTCTATGCATTCCTCATCAAAGTTGATTCCTTCGTTTTTAAGGGCTGTCATGATAAAATCGTGCACGGGTTGAAATTTTTCGCGCGGAAACTTTTCTGTACCCAACCCATCCTGATTGGTAACCATCACCAGTTCATACCCCATTTGGGCTATTTTGTGCATAGCCCTAAATACGCCGGGTAAAAACTGCAGCTTATCAAATCCATCAATTAATTCGTCGCTGCTTTCATAAATCAGCGTACCGTCGCGGTCTATAAAAAGTATTTTTTTCAAGGGGACTATTTATTAACGTACATTATTTCTTTTATCACCTTGATAAGTTTTGCAGCATTAGGCATAAACTCATCAACCAAAGTAGGGGCGTAAGCCAACGGCACATCGGCCGTGGTAACGCGGCGCACAGGGGCATCTAAATAATCAAATGCGTTTTTCTGCACCATATAAGCTATTTCGGTGCTAATGCTGGCCAATGGCCAAGCTTCTTCTAACACAACCAAACGGTTAGTTTTTTTAACGCTTTCAATAACCGTTTTATAATCAATAGGGCGTACGGTGCGAAGGTCAATAACCTCGGCCTCAATACCTTCTTTAGCCAATTCTTCGGCGGCTGCCAAAGCCACTTTCATAATTTTGCCAAACGATACTATCGTTACATCTTTACCGGGGCGTTTAACATCAGCAACGCCAATAGGCAATAGGTATTCGCCATCGGGTATATCGCCTTTGTCGCCATACATCTGCTCGCTCTCCATAAAAATAACGGGGTCGTCATCACGAATTGCGGCTTTTAGCAAGCCTTTAGCATCGTAGCAGTTTGAAGGGACAATAACTTTTAAGCCGGGGGTATTGGCATACCAGTTTTCAAACGCCTGCGAGTGCTGTGCTCCCAACTGCCCGGCTGCGCCGGTAGGCCCACGAAAAACCATAGGTATTTTATATTGCCCGCCGCTCATGCTTAGCATTTTAGCGGCTGAGTTAATCACTTGGTCAATAGCGACAAGCGAGAAGTTGAAGGTCATAAACTCAATAACCGGGCGCAGGCCGTTCATAGCTGCGCCTACGCCAATACCGGCAAAGCCCAGTTCAGCAATAGGGGTATCTATAACGCGCTTAGCTCCAAACTCATCAAGCAGCCCTTGCGATACTTTGTAAGCACCGTTGTATTCGGCAACCTCTTCGCCCATAAGGAAAACATTAGCGTCGCGGCGCATCTCTTCGGCTAGGGCCTCGCGCAACGCTTCGCGGAATTGTACAGTTCTCATAGTAGGGCAAATGTAGGTATTAGTTGGTAGTTGGCGGTTGGCAGTTGGCAGTTTTTTGCTTTAGTTTACCCGCGGTTGATCCCTACGCATCGGGACGTAGGCTAAAAATACATTTTACTATCCCCTACAATCTATACGCTACTTCCGCTTAAACCAGCCTGAATTGAAAATGTAAAAGCCGTGGCGTTTAAAAATACGCATAGGTAAAAACGAGAAAAAAGCCAATGTATTTTTACTGTTTGGGTCTTTACCGGCATACACCCCAAAGCCGGGGCCGCCCAAAATAGTTTTCATATTGATAGAAACCATACTCATTCCGCCAACCATAAGGCTCATGGTATATTGCTCTGTGCACAAATTGCGCTGCATAGGCGCCCCATTGGGCACTAACGATGTTGTTTGCAAAACCTGGCCCCTGCTAATACGCTCTAAGGTTATTAAGCGGTTGGTTAAACTATCGGGCAGTTGCAGGCTATAGTTACCGTTATTATCTACAGCGGTAGCAAATTGAGGAAACTGTTTTACCGAAATTGAATCTCTCATACTGAAATAGGAAAGCGAGCAATAGTTGTTTTCTTTATCAATATTAAACGTACCGGCAACGCCATATATTTTGTTGCCCTGCATGGGCTGCAAATCCATTTTAATGTTCATTACCACTAGGCCATGTTCGGGCAGGGTGTATTTTATTTCCTGACCAATATAACAGCCTGCCGAAACCTCAACAACAAGTTCATTTACCGGGCCGGTTACCAAACTTACCATAGTGCTAAAACGGCCTTTCTCATCGGCAAACCTATTATAGCCGCCGTTAATTTTTAATACCGCATGGGCAATGGGCTGGCCGGTTGCAGCATCGGTAACAGTACCGCTAATTTCAATCTGGCGGGCGTTGGGTTCATCTATCGGAAGTTTAGCCCCGGCCACATTTTCTATAACAGGCAGCGCCTTAGCTTTTAACGGAAGCACAATACCGGCAACTACCGCAGCGCGCAGCATCCATGTTAAGGCTTTTACCTGCTTAAAACCTACCTCCGGCCCAACCTCTAAATGCCTATCCAATTGTTCGGGCTTTAACCTGCCACAAACGTTTTGGTGCTTTAAAAAGTAGTTGGCTACCTCGCTATCAGACATAGCCGTAAAATCAACCACCGTTTTGGCACAGCTATCACAAAAGCGGCCGCCCGCAATGGGGTGCATGGCGTTCCAATCTGCTGTACAGGGGTTGGTTAATTCTACTTTAAACGATGGCCTCACATGCAGGATTTTACGTTATTCAACGTAAAGATGCGCAGAAAGGTATATTTCCACAAAAACAAAAAAGCGGGTTTGTCGAACCCTACTTACCAAACCACTTTTTATAGGCCAGGTAAATGCCACCCACAGCAAACGACATGTAAAGCAAGTATAGATAATAATCAGGCTTATCTTCCTCTTCTTTTATGGCCTTGTACAAGCCAGCAAATTTATTGCCGAAAACAGGTTTGCCTTTGCCGGTAGCTGTATCAATTATAGCAAAAGGGCGGCAGGAAATGTCACCCGATAAATACTCAATACCCATGCCTCCGGAAACAATGGCCCCAACAACCCAAGTTAATGGCTGTGCTGTAAAAGTATCCGGTTTCCAATCAAAGGGTAGGGTTGCTATTAGTTTTTTCAATTTTATATCCGCAGTTAGTAGGCCACTTTGGGGGATTGTAAAAACAATTTCCTGCGGGTCATAAAGCCCGGCCATGGCGGTAATTCTTATTTCGCTGATGGTGCTGTCGGCTACATTTACTAAGGCCGTAAAATTCCCTGTCGAATCGGTTGCCAGCGTATCGGCAATGCCGGTTATTACTAGCCGGGCATTTAGTATGGCTTCGCCGGATATAGAATCTGTTACGGTACCCGTTATTGTTACCTGGCGCGGAATGGGTTCATCCGTTGGATGCAGTTTATTATTAGGTGCAACGACTTCTGTTTTAACAATAGTATTAGCCTTGCCCGGAAGCGTAAGCCCTACCAGCACCGCCGCCCGCAAAAACCAACTAATGGCTTTTACCTGTGTTGGGCCAACCTCCTTTTCTACCTGCAGTGGCCGCTGTAGTTGGGTGCTTTTTACGCGCCCGCAAATGCTGCCTTTATTCTGCAAAAGGTATTTGGCAATTTGGCTGTCGGCCATGCTGGTAAAGTCTACCACATTTTTGGCGCAGCTATCGCAAAAGCGACCGCCGGTAGCGGGGTGCATAGCGTTCCAATCTTCCGTACAGGGGGTGTCTATTTTTATTTTTATAGATGGCTTCATCCGGCGTTGTTTTACGTTGTTCAACGTAACGATGCAGGCGGGATGATTATTCCATAAAAGTACCCCCTCCCCGCTTCGCGGTACTCCCCCTATAAATTAGGGGGAGAGTTTGCTCTCCCTACCTTTCACTTGCCGGTGGCTTACCATCGCGAAGCACCAAACCATAATCCCAGCCTTTGGCTAAGCCGTCTATAACACGGGTAAGGCGCTTGGTTTTGGTCTCTATTGTTTTAGCGTCTTCTATCCATTTACTAAAATACCGCTGATGACTTAAGGTATATTTATCAAAGGTCTCTTTGGCCCTCGGTTCATCATCCAGGCACATCAGTAAATCGGCGCTCATTTCGGGCTCGCGCGGGTCCAGTTCTATTTCTACATTCAGCTTCTCTCCCCTACTGCCCTTACCGGTACCTTTGCGCAGTTTCTGGTTTAGGGGCATCATAAAATCGCCCCCGCCAATGGGTAGTAGCGATACCATTTCAATAGCGTAACTATCCAGCTTTCCCTTTACCCTAAAGCCTTTTTTACTCTCGTGTATTTGCTTGGCAACGGCAGCAGGAATGATGATAAACGTCCAACTGGTTTTGTCTTTGTTGCTTTCGTAACGGTCTATGGTGCAGGTGAGGGAAATCATATTCGCAACAATATATAAAAGTGCTACCACCAAATATTAGTTACTTCAAGAGGGAGAACACCTCTGCTACCTTTATTTAATATTATGTATTTTGTATTTCCTTTAACCAATATATTTGAGTCTTTTATATTTGAAGAATTGTATGATGGTTTTAACATTGTTACTAATAAAGATTCAGCAATACTTAGTATATGAACATCTGATTCTTCAACTAATCCAAAACTTATAGATATATTATTAATCCTACCAAAATCTGTCTTTAAATGTTCTATCGTCCTATTTTTAGGTCTAATAGTTTTCCCAATATACAATAATGTATTTCTACCATAAATAGGACTATCACCATATATTTGATAAAGAAAATTTGCGCCGTTTACAGGAAATTTAAACTCAGATTTGTCATTTGAAAATCGCTGCATATCACTCCAATCTACCCATATTTCTTTAAATTCTGCCATTTATTATTTTGCTATTGATTCACTCCGTTTATAGATATTAATTTGCCGTTATCATAAATATAAATATCCTCAATATATTTAC
Organism: Flavobacteriales bacterium; assembly: GCA_031412115.1. GTDB lineage: Bacteria > Bacteroidota > Bacteroidia > CAMBQF01 > CAMBQF01 > CAMBQF01. Next base: position 1,611 of record JANOCJ010000390.1, on the reverse strand, counting down.
CATTCTCAATTGTCCTTGTAACTTGAGGACCATCTTCCAAACCTTCATAACTCCAATTAATAATACTTGCAGCTTTATTTGAGTTTGGAAAAAATCTAATTAAATATACATCCTGCCCCTTATATGTATAGGTAGCACTACTAGGATATATACCATTATTTTGCATTATCAATGTAAGTCCTGTTGCTTGACCAAGTTTATTATATTCTTGATAAGAAATTATCTTTCCAGTTATAGTATTCTTTTCTTCTATTCCTTTACTTGGTTGCAAATAATAATGAATCGGAAATTTTTCTAACGACCATTTTTTAATTGTTTTTGTTGCAAAATTTTTTTGTTGCCCATAACTATAACAACTCAATAAGCAAAAAAATAATACTTGAAAGTATTTCATAGGAGAGTAATTGGTTTTATAATAAAACAAATATAACAATCTTATTATTAAATAAAAGCTTATCTATTTGTGTAAATAAGGCTGTTAACCTTTTCCCTAACTCGGTAGGTATGGAGATCCCTGCTTTCGCAGGGATGACTTCGATGAAATTTTTTCTCCCCTCCTAATGTAGGAGGGGTGCCCGCAGGGCGGGGTGGTATATTAATAATACCCCCTCCCCACTTCGTGGTACTCCCCCTACTTTAGGGGGAGAGTTGCTTACGCTGTCACCTCTTCATTCTCATAAGCCTCCATAGGTAGGCAAGTGCAAACCAGGTTACGGTCGCCGTAGGCGTTGTCAATTTTAGCTACCGATGGCCAGAATTTGCTATCGCGCAACCATGTTAATGGGTAGGCTGCTTTCTCGCGGCTGTATGGCTTATCCCAGCTATCGCTGATAACCAGTTTAGCGGTATGTGGTGCGTTTATTACCACGTTATTGTCTTTAGCAGCTTTGCCATTTTCAACCTCCGCAATCTCTTCGCGTATGGCAATCATCGCATCGGCAAAACGGTCAAGTTCATGTAAAGCCTCGCTTTCGGTAGGCTCAACCATAATAGTACCCGCTACCGGGAACGATACCGTAGGTGCATGGAAACCATAGTCCATAAGGCGTTTGGCAATATCAGCCACCTCAATGCCGGCAGCCTTAAAGCCGCGGCAATCTAATATCATTTCGTGGGCGCAGGTGCCGTTCTTTCCTTCATACAAAATAGGGAAATGGGCTTTTAAGCGCGCTTTTAAATAGTTGGCGTTAAGTATGGCATATTTGGTAGCATTGGTAACACCCTCGGCGCCCAGCATAGCAATGTATGCGTACGATACCAACAGTATTAACGAGCTGCCCCAAGGCGCTGCAGATATGGCATGTATGCCTTGCTCACCGCCGGTTTCAACCAACGCATGTTTTGGTAAGAACGGCGCTAAATGCGCTGCCACACCAATAGGGCCCATGCCGGGGCCGCCACCACCGTGAGGGATGGCAAATGTTTTATGCAAATTTAAGTGGCAAACGTCGGCACCAATATTACCCGGACTGGTTAAACCCACCTGCGCGTTCATGTTGGCACCATCCATATACACCTGCCCACCGCAGCGGTGGACGATCGCCGTGATGGTGGTGATTGCGGCCTCGAAGACGCCATGCGTGCTGGGATAGGTCACCATCAAGCACGAAA
>JANOCJ010000389.1:0-5919 GCA_031412115.1 Flavobacteriales bacterium | reverse complement strand
TTTGAAAGGTGCAAGATAGGTATTCGGCCATGATTTTAATATAGATTTTGGCCCTCTTTTCATCTATCCATTTGCTTATGGCTTTGCGCTTTTTATCGGCTTCGGCCATGGCTTGCAACTTGGTATAATCCTCTTTAATATTTATTACGTGTGGCTTAGTACGAGACTTAAGGTAAATAAGTTTATACCCTGCTATCTCTCCGTTTTTGTTTTTAACCGGTATGGGTTTGGATACATCGCCGGGCTCCATTTTATCAATGGTAAAAAACAAGTCTTTGTCAATTTGTTGCAGGTCTAACAAATCGAATTTGGTAGAGTTTGTTTGCGGATTTACCATTAGGCCGCCGTTTTTGCGGGTTTCTTTGTCTGACGAATATTTTTCTGCCGCTTTTTGAAATGGCAAACTATCTGACCGCATAATTACGTTGCGCAGGCTATCTAAATAAATATCGGCGCCTTGCAAATCCATACCCGACATTTTTGGGGTGATAAGTATGTGGCGAACGTTAATCATCTCGCCGCGGCGCTCTATAAGTTGTATAATATGGAAACCGTATTCTGTTTCTACCACTTCCGATGTGTTTTTGTCTTTCAAGCTAAAAGCCACGGCAGCAAATTCTGGCACCAGCTGGTCTCGGCTTACAAAGCCCAACTCGCCGCCTTTTACGCGCGAGCCCGGGTCTTCAGAATAGATAAGGGCTTTGGCGGCAAACATGGCCTGGTTGTCTTTAATCTCCTCACGCAGTTCGCGTAAAAAGTTGCGTACGCGGTCTTTTTCAGCTTGGGGTACAACTGGTTCGCGCACCAACTGGCCTATCTCTACTTCAGAGTTTACATAGGGAAGTGAATCTTTAGGGATGCTATTAAAAAAGCGCGAAATATCATTAGGAGTAGTTTTAATACCGGCGGTAATGCTTTGCTGCACTTGTTGGCTAAGCAATTGGTCGCGAATGTTGCGCCTAAAGTCGTCTTTAACCTCGCTCATTGGCTTGCCGTAATAGTCTTCAAACTTCTTTACATCGCCATTAAAAACAGGGCTGTTCATGTAATAGCCAATTCGTTTGTCAAGCTCGGCTTCAATCTGGGCATCGCTTACCTCCACGCTATCAATTTTGGCTTGGTTTAGCAATAGTTTTTGAAAAAGGATATCCTCCAAAACCTTGCACTTAAGGGTAGGATCGTCTTTACTCATCCCCTCTTGCGATGTTAAATACAGGTATTGCTGTTCCACATCGCTAATCATAACAATGTGCTCGCCCACTACTGCAATAATTTTATCAAGCACAACGGGTGGCTGTGCCTTTGCAAATAGGGGTAAAAGGAATAGTATTATCAGTAGTTTTTTCATTTATTTCTGTTGGCCGTATATCTCAAAACCGCCGTCGCCAAGGGCTTCTTTATATAAATTATCTTCCATTGTTTTAAGCAGCTTGGTGCGGCGCTTGCTTAAAATAATATCGCGTATGGGAGCTTTTACAAACCCAATGGGCGATGTAGTTTCTTTTGTTTGAAATGCCTTTATATTGACAAAATAAACAAATGCCGAGTCTTCCATCTCTACAAAGCGGGGGTTGTTAAAGCCCTGTTCGCCTATATTCTTCAAAGGTATCTCTTTCAACAGGTCGTCAAACAACAGCCATGCGTTATCATCCAAAAAATAATTTTCAGCGTGGGTAGCACAATAGTTCTCCAACAACTTACGGTCGGCAGGGCGGCTGCTTTGACACCATGCTTTTACCTTATCAATAGTGGGGGCCTTTTTACCCAGCTTAACGTAACGTACCTGTACAATATTGCTTTTAAGCTGAAAATTTTGCTGGTTGGCGCGGTAGTATTGCTCAATTTCTTTATCGCCAACAAGGGTATCCAGCTTTTCTTTCAGGTATTTCTCCTGATAAGCAGCCATTAACAGCGATTTGCGGTATTCTTCAACCGCCTTGTCTATCCCTACATTGTCAACGCCTTCGTCTTCGGCTTTTTCTATTACCAAATGGTCTTTTATCCAACGGTCAATATAGCCTTTTACCAATGCTGTACTATCGGCGCCTTTAACCCCTTTAGGCACCAAAGCCCGCAGGGTGGTTTCGTCAAGGTAATACTTGCCAACGTTAGCAACAGGCTTATCGCCTTTGTTGCTGCCGCCACAGGCAAACAATGCCAAACTAAAAACTGCTGATATAAGTAGTATGCGCAAACCTTGGTATTTTATGCAAATAACGGAATTTTTTAGGGAATTAGGGGAAGCCTTTCGGGAAACCTCACCCACCCCCTCCTCCCGCCCTTGGCGGGATACTCCCCTTGGCAGGGGGAGAGTTAAAAAATACCCTCCTATGCTTCGACAAGCTCAGCATGACGGAGGGCATAAAAAAAGCGGCAAAACCCCTTAGGCCTTGCCGCTTTTCAGTTACCCCGAAGGGAGAAATATTACTTAATGCTTTCTAACACTTCTTTATCTACGCTGGTAGCGTATTTTTTGCGAAGGTTTTCCAACCACTGTTTCTCAAGGAAGTTTTGGTAATCGGCAGTAATAAGGCCGCGAGCTTCAGCAATGCTTTTTGGCTGTTGCGGTATTACAGTGTTTACACGCACAATGTTTACTGATTTTTCAGCTTCAATGTCGGCAGATAAGCCAACAACTGTGCCTGCTTTGTCTACTACTTCGTTTTCGCCTTTGGCATAAACGCCTTCTTCAATTTGCAAATCAAGCTGAGAGTCTTTGTTTATCTCTTTCAATATTTGCTCGTTGGTTGGGTTCTTTTTAGCGTTTTTCTTAAGGTATTTGCGTAGGCGTTTAGCAACATCGGCATTAGCACATTTAAATACGGTAGCGTTTACACGCTCGCCCCATAGGTAGCTGTTTTTGTTTTGCTCATAAAAACCTTTAAGGCCAAGGGTATCTTCAACCGCTTTTGACCATACTTTTTTGTCGGTTATTTCAAACAACAACATACCGTCGCGGTATTCGTTCAACAAGTCGCGGAAGGCTGGGTATTTATTTTCCAACTGGCTGTCTTCGTATGTAAGTGCCGACTCTTCTACAAATTTGGCATACAGGCTGTTTACAACGCCGGCCAAAGCAACTTCTTTGCCGCGTTTTACCTGGTGCGTACCAATGTATTTAGCAAAATCTTGCTGGGTGTATACGGTAGTGCCTAATGAGAACATAAACTTGTTTAAAGCAAGGGCTTTGCTGGTTACCCAGTTGCCATCGTACAAGGTGCTATCAACCACTTTGTAAAACTCAGCTAATGCTTTAGGGTCTTCTTTAAAGGTAGCTTGTGTTTTAATGCGGGCAATTAATACTTCTTTGCCTTTTTCAGAGCGGCTGTCTTTAGCAATTTTGCTTTTGTAGTCGTTTTTAACCTCATCAAATGGAGGAACGCCTTTTTTCTCTAACAATTTAATAATGTGCCAGCCGTATTGGGTTAGTACCGGTGCAGAATAGTCGCCGGCTTTACCAAGGCCAAACGAGGCCGTTTCAAACTCAGGAACCATTCGGCCTGTGCCAATCCAATGCAATTCTCCGACTTTTTTGGCTGATGCTTTATCGTCAGAATATTTAGTGGCCAGATCTTCGAACGATTCGCCTGCTTTTAGTTTATTATATACCTCGTCAATTTTAACCTTAGCGGCGTCAATATCAGCTTGTTTAGCATCTTTAGGTATTTTAACCATAATGTGGGCTGTACGCACTGTGCCTTGGGCCTGGCGTTTATCAACCACCTTTACTAAATGGTAGCCAAAACGGGTGCGGATAGGCATAGATACCTGACCTGAAGGGGTAGTATACGCAGCGCTCTCAAACGGATACACCATGTTAAACACGGTAAAGTAGCCTAGGTCGCCTTTGTTTTCTTTAGCCGAAGGGTCTTCAGAATACATATCGGCCATTTTAGCAAAGTCTTCGCCTTTTAAAATTTTGTCGCGGATGCTTAATATTTTTTTGTAAGCCGCTGCAGTATCTTTAGGCAGTGCGTTTTCATCTACACGGATAAGGATGTGCGATGCCTTAACGTCGTATTTAGAACGGTCGTAAGCTTCGGTTAAAAGGCTTTCGTTAACGTCTTTATCGGTAAGGTAAGGCACAGCTAATTGCTTGCGGTAGCCGCGCAATTCGGCGTTAAACGCTTTAGCGGTATCAAGGCCCATATCTTTAGCCTCTTTTACTTTCAGCTTAAAGTTAACAAACAGGTCAAGGTAATCGGTAACCGCTTTTTTGTCAATGCCTGAAGCACCGGTAGGGTTGTTTTTAATGAAAATGCGTAAAAACTCGCCGCGGGTTACTTTTTCGCCACCAATGGTTAGCAACACCGATTCATCATTAATCTGTGCCTGGGCTTTAACTACAAAAACCGTTAGTAACAGGGCAAGGGCAAACTTTGCAAACTTTGTATTCATAATAGAATAATTATTAGTAAGATGTTTAAGCGGGCGCAAAAATAAGCAATATTTATTGCTATGCGCTATAAATTATTAACTGTGAGTACGCCGATAAGACTATTTTATTTCGGCGCCTGTATTATAAAAGAGAAAGGACCATATATCAGCACGCTCGTCAATTATTTTGGTTAGCGATTTGCCTGCACCGTGGCCTGCATTGGTTTCAATGCGTATCAGTACGGGGTTTTCGCCGGTATGGCATGCTTGCAGGGTAGCGGCAAACTTAAATGAGTGGGCCGGTACTACACGGTCGTCATGGTCGGCAGTGGTAACCATTGTAGCAGGGTATGCGGTGCCGGGTTTTAAATTATGCAGGGGCGAATAGCCGTATAGGTTTTTAAACTGTGTAGCAGTGCTGTCGCTTGAGCCGTACTCATCAACCCAACCCCAGCCTACAGTAAATTTTTGAAAGCGCAGCATATCCATTACACCCACGCCCGGAAAAGCTACTTTAAACAAATCGGGGCGCTGTGTCATGCAAGCGCCCACCAATAAGCCACCGTTTGAGCGGCCCTCTATGCCCAGTTTGCCGGGCGATGTATATTGCTCTTTAATTAGGTATTCGGCAGCGGCAATAAAATCGTCAAATACATTTTGCTTGTTTAGCAACATGCCCTTTTTATGCCAGTTTTCGCCATACTCGCCACCGCCACGCAGGGTAGCAATAGCGTACACGCCGCCATTTTCCATTAGCACAATATTGGCTGCCGAAAACGAGGGTTGTATGTTTACACTAAACCCACCATAGCCGTATAATAGTGTAGTGTTTTCGCCATTTAGTTCTATGCCTTTTTTATGGGCTATAAACATGGGCACTTTAGTACCGTCTTTGCTGGTAAAAAACACTTGTTTTACCTCAAAATCTTCCGGATTAAAACCAACCTTAGGTTTTTTGTATACCGATGGTTTGCCCCTTTCTACATCAAATTTAAAAATGGTGTATGGGTAGTTGATAGAGGTAAAGCCAAAGAAAATCTCTTTCTCGTCTTTTGTAGCGCTAAAGCCCGATGTTGTGCCTACGGTAGGCAGTTTTACCTGGCGCACCAGCGTACCATCAAGCCTGTACTGATATACCTGCGATGTTACATCTTTTAAATAGGTTGCAAAAAGGTAGCCACCTGCGGTAGATACACTTTGCAGCAATTCGCCTTTTTCAGGTATAATGGTTTTCCAGTCTTTTTTGTCGGGGTTTTTAGGGTCAACCAATACCAGGCGGTAGTTGGGTGCATCCACATCGGTGCGCACCAGCAGCCTGCCGCTCTTCGGTTCGAAGTCGAGGATGCTCGTCTTGTGATCGAAGCCGGCCTGTAGCGTGGTCCATTTGGTCGCTGGTGTGGGGATCCCGCCCTTGCGCAGATCATGGAAGTGCATCTCGAAGCCATTGGTGCCGGTGCTCACGAATAGCGAGGCGAACTCCTCACCCTCGGTGGTGCCCACGCCGACGTACAGATTGGGGTTCGTGGTGTTCTCCCAGACCAG
>JANOCJ010000388.1:0-1792 GCA_031412115.1 Flavobacteriales bacterium | reverse complement strand
AAACACCCTTGGTGAACAAAACTTTCGTTGCTACTGTTTACCATACAGAACGACACCAAAAACGTTTCTGCCCCTATGATAAACCTATTATAGCGAATGAGGGTACTCCCTCTAGGCAATAAACAAGAAAAGCTTCGATTTATCGGGGCTTTTCTGTTTTTATCAGGTTGATAAAAAATCTCAAGGCGTATTCCACCCTTATATAAATTGGGTGGATTGCCGTAAGCTAAACGAGGATTATAGCTAAGGAAAAACAATCCCTCCCCCACTCCCTTAACAAGGGAGAGTTTTTTACTCGGAACTAAGAACTAACAACTCTCCTCTTAACATTGCCAAAACATATAATATCCTTTTTAGTAAAACGGGCTTAACGTGGGTTAAACACTATCGGGGCAACTTTGCACCAAATATAACCAACACTATATGAAACGTATTACTACTCTCTTATCATTTCTGGCAATTGCAACACTGGGTATGGCCCAGTCGCCAACAAAAAACATTAGCGGCAACATTACCGCTAACCGCACCTTTGACCGTGACACCATTTACATTTTAGATGGTTTTGTGTTTGTAAAAAACAACGCTACACTAACTATCGAATCGGGTACAATTATTAAAGGCACTGCCGTAAACCGTGCTACACTTATTATTACCCGTGGCTCAAAAATTTTGGCTAACGGCACAGCCAACCAGCCTATCGTATTTACATCAGACCAAGCCCCCGGCGACCGTAACCCTGGCGATTGGGGTGGCATTGTTATTTTAGGCAAAGCTGTTATTAACCGCCCTGCCGATTGTACTACTTGCCCGGGCACTGCTATTGCAGTAGGTGAAGCAGGTGTACAAAATGCTATTGAAGGCGATATTGACAACGCTAACGGCGATGGCCTGTATGGCGGTACCGATAACAACGACAACTCAGGCGTGCTTACTTATGTGCGTATAGAGTATGCAGGTGTTGTTATTAACACCGGTAACGAAATTAATGGCCTTACTTTTGGCGCGGTAGGCAAAGGCACTGTGGTTGACCACGTGCAGGTAAGCTACTCTAACGACGACTCATTCGAGTGGTTTGGTGGCAACGTTAATGGTAAACACCTTATATCACTTGGTGCTATTGATGATGACTTTGATACCGATTTTGGTTTTAGTGGCAAATTGCAGTATGGTGTTGCCCAACGCGACTCTAACAACTATGATACAGGAAACGGCCCTACTACCAATAGTTTTGAAAGCGATAATGATGCCGGTGGCACTGCTGCTAACCCACGCACCAAAGCCGTATTCTCAAACTTTACTATTGTTGGCCCATTGGCAAACGGACAAGCCCTTGCACAAAGCAACTCATTTCAAAATGGTGCCCGCATACGCCGCGCTTCGCAAATATCTATTATGAACTCTGTTATTTTAGGTTTCCCAACGGGTATTTTAATTGACGGTGTAGTTGCTAACTCATCGTATTTAGGCGATAGCCTTCACATTAAAAACAACCTGATAGCAGGTTCTTTAACCGGGAGCAACTCTGAAATACGTTCAAGCATTGTAGCTAACGATGTTGCTGTTAAACTTAAATTTGAAACTGTTGATGCTAACGATACAATAGACCTAGCTAACGGCATTTTAAATGCAGCCTTCCTTTATGGTTCTCCAAACTTTTTCCCGGCCAACAACAGCCCTGCTTTAACAGGTGCATCGTTTGTTGATACTACTGTAAGCAACGTATTTTTTACCGCAACTACTTACCGCGGCGCTTTTGGTACAAACTCATTAGGTTTGAATGACCATTGGGATT
>JANOCJ010000387.1:0-5203 GCA_031412115.1 Flavobacteriales bacterium | reverse complement strand
AAATATTCGGAACTGCCTTTTGATGAAATTGAATTTAGCCCCAAAACACTTTTAGAAACTGAGTTTTTAAAACTGCCTGTTGACTATGTTAAAGAAGAGGTAGACGCACCCGAAGGCGAAGACGAGGATGAGGATGAGGATGACAAATACAGCACCCACCCCAACTTAAAAAAACGCCGCGACGATATTAAAGAAAAAATTGAGACCCTAACCGGCGATGAAAAAACCAAAGTGCGCAGGCTTTTTGTAGTGTCTGAAGACTTGTTTATATATGTACGCAAGCTAGCCCGTTTTGACCTTTGCCATACCAACCTTATTGACCGTAGCTACGACAAAGCTTTTTATGAAGCATACTGCCTGCTGCAAGACGACCCGCAAAATATTTACCTTCAAAAAATAGTTTTAAAAGCTTTGTATGGCTTAAGTAAATACAAAAATGCTGCACGCTTTAGCGAGGTAGCATTAAAATCGAAGAAGGTAGAAGGCGAATCGCAGCGGGTAAACTACATGCTTGAAAAGCTGGAAAAAAACGAGTTGAGCGTAGTGGCCCTAAACTATGCATGGAGGCTGAAAAAGAAACTAAAATCGGAAGATGTGGAGGTTAACATGATAACCGAAGATATATTTTACGAGATGGTAAAAAAGCATTACCCCAACAAATCAAGCTTTTCTACCGAGCCACGCTTAACCCCTATTGATACCGTAAGGGTAAAAACGGAAGATGAGGTAAGCACTAAAAAAACTAAGAAAAAAGCAGACGATGAGGAAAGTGGCGATGCTCCAAAATCAACCAAAAGCAAAACCAAATCTAAACTGGAAAGCAAAACATCTAAAATAAAAAAGAAGAAAAAAGTAGATGAGAAAAACTACTTTGTTACCTATGCTTTTGTTGACTTATTGAAAGACCCTGACTTTGTTGAAACCTACGACAGGCTGGCAAAACAAAGCAAAAAAGACAAATCGGCTGAAAAGAAAGAAGACTCGCGCCGAAAAATATACAGCACTAAAAAGAAGAAGAAAAACCAAGAGACCGAGGAGGAAGAGGAAGAAGAGAACCAGTACATAATGGATGAAAAAGAGGTAGCAGAAAAGTACAATTACAAAGCTGACTGCTACGCTTTAGGTGTTGACAAAGTAATTTTCTTAAACCCTTTTTACTTAAAAATAGACGAGCGCAAGAAAAATCCTGTATTGTATGCAGGTAGCGATGAGGCGCAGAAGAAATTTAACGAAAGGATATTGGCTACAGCGGCAAGTTTTAAACTTGATATTGAGTTTGTAGATAAAAAACAGTTTACCACCGGTAGTGTAGATAACTATAATGAAATGTGCGTGCTTATTGATTGGTTGGATGAGCGTATTGAGCACAAAAGGCTAAAAATGATTCCTACTGATTATTTGCAAATTGATGCTATATCAAAAAAATACGGCACTGAATACTTAGGCCTTATTGGCACAATAAACTATGTAGAGAAAAAAGACTGGGTTAGTATATATATACTAATGTCGGTTGTATTGCCGGTGTATAGCTGGTTTTACACTTTCCCTTACCTGTTTACTAAAAAGACAGAAACCTATGTGTATACCATTATTTACAACATGAAAACAGGCCAGCCCGAAATGGTTAACATAGGTAACGCCAGTTTATCAGATAAGAATGATGTTGTAGGCTCGTTTTTATATGACCATTTGAAGCAAATAAAACGCAAAGGCGAAAACAAGAACAAATAAATACAAAGCAATTATTGATATGAAAATCTGCAAAAAATACATTGCTTTGGCAGCCTTGGTATTGCTAACCTTTACTCAAATTAAGGCACAGGTACCGGGGTATTTAGGCAAACGCTTTTTAGTTAGTGCAAATATTACACCTGCTATTAGTTTCCCTTTTGATGAGTTGGGAGGAGGTGAAAGCAGTGTACGTTTTGGCGTTGTACCACGCTACGGTGCGGGTATTGAATATGTAATAAACAGGCGCCGTACTATTTCATTTCGCTATGCATTTACTCAATCAAAACTGCGTATTTACAACCCGTATGATATTGATGACATTGACCCTTACTACTATGGCAAAGCATTGCAGCACCGTATAAGCCTGCGCACGGGCCGTAGCTTTTCCGGCAACTTGCCTGCCCCGCTGGGTGTTTATGCAGGCTGGGACCTAAGCCTAACTTTTGGCCAGTTGCGACAAAAAAATGTTTTTGGCAGTAGCGGCTACAAAAGGATTATACCTAGCGTATTTAGCTACATGGGCTACCGCCGCGCTATTGGCAAACGAATTATGGCAGGTGCTATGTTTGAGTTTAACTGGTTTTATATTGGCTATATCTATTCAGGTGTTTTTTCGGGTGGGTATGATTATTCAAACCCCGGCTCTAGTTTTCCTAAACAGCTTTTAAAAAGCTATTACTACAACTCAAACCTGGTTAATATTACGTTTGAATTTACATTTTTACCCTTTTAATATTTAGCCTTGAGAGTAAAAATAATTGCCATAATCTTATTTGCTTTTTCAATAAGCACGGTATACTCACAAGTTCCGGGGTATATGGGGCATCGTCTTTTAGTAAGCCCTATAATTGGCCCAATCCTTAGTATTCCGTTTGATACCTACAGCGAAGATGGTACAGGCGGAGGCGGTGCTAAATTTAAAATTAAACCCAAATTTGGCGTAGCACTAGATTTTGCATACAACCGCCAACGAACCATTGGTGTAAGGTATACTTACACCAAAACCGATTTGAGTATGCCCGTTTTCTATAAAGATATATATCAGCAGGGTTATCCGTTTCTTACTGCTTTTTATTCTCCGGCATCGGTTAGCTGCCATTCCATAGGCCTGCGTTTTACTAAATACATTAGTGGCAATATACCTGCACCGTTAGGTATGCATTGGGGTGTTACCGCCGGGCTGGGTATAGCAACTTTTAACGACCCTAAAGGTGTATTTCCAAACTATAATAATCCTAAAAAAGGGCCCTATTTAACCAGTATTTTACCTGATATAATACCCTATTGGGGCATACGCCGCGGCCTTGGCAAGCGTTTTATGTGGTCGGCTAATGTTGAATTTAACTTTATAGCGCTTTGCTATATTGGGTTAAATTATGATTTTGAACCCTATGGTAATGAGACCTTATTTGGCGGTTACAGCACAGACAATGATATACAAGCCAAACCCGCAGGCCACTTTCAACACAAAGTAACCAAGCATACTACCGCTATGGCCTACTATTACTCAAACCTGTTTGGCGTGTCATTAGAACTTAGTTTTTTACCCTTTAAATTTATACTAAGCAACACTAGCCTGTTGCTATAACACATCTTCATGCGTACATTATTTATAAGTTTATTGGCTTTATTCATATGCTTTAACGCACATGGACAGGGTGTTAATTTTGATAATTTTTCGCCGCTGCAAAGCTCCGGACAATTACCCCCGCAGGTGGGAATGACCGGGAAAGATTTTATTGAATTATCGAAAGAAAATGTAATGAGTTCGGGCGGAAAAAGCAACCGGCGAACAAAAAAACGTTTCCTGCTGGTTTCAAGCTACGCTATAAAAGAATTTTTTATAAGTGGCCAAGTACTATTTAACGACCCTGTAACGGAGTACGTGGAAAAAGTACGTAAACAGGTTACTGCTAATGACAATGCGCTACAGGAGCAAACCCATGTATATGTTGTAAAATCGAGTGTGGTAAATGCATTTACAACCAACCAAGGCTACATATTTATTACCACAGGGCTATTATCTAAACTAGAGAATGAAGCACAACTTGCTTTTATTTTATGCCACGAGTTGATTCACTATAAAAACAAGCATATTTTACTTGGCTATTTAGAGAATAAAAAAATACAGGAACGTGAAGGCGGGTACCGCAAAGCAACAGACATTGACCTGGCAAAAAGCAACTTCTCTAAAGACAATGAAAGTGAAGCTGATGTGGATGGGCTTGCCATGTTTTTAACTACTAACTATGATATAGCGGCTATTAATACCACATTTGATATATTAAAGTTTTCGGAACAGCCTTTTGATGATGCAGATTTTTCATCATCAATTTTAGAAACACAGTACCTGGTTTTTCCTGAAAAATATAAGCTTGATGAAGTAGATGAGCCGCAGGGTGAAGATGAGGAAGAAGAAGACAAGTATAGCACACACCCTAACCTAAAAAAGCGCAGGCTTGATATTAACGACAATACAAGCTCGCTAAGCAGCGAAGTTGTTGGCAAACGAAAGTTATTCTTAGTATCGGAAGAAGGTTTTTTAAACGCACGCAAACTGGCCCGTTTTGATTTATGCCATACTAACTTAATTGAACGCGATTATGATAGGGCTTTTTACAATGCTTATTGCCTTTTAAAGGCAGACCCCAACAGCATCTACTTAAAGAAAATTATTTTAAAGTCGCTATATGGATTAGCAAAATTTAAAAATGCTAAACAGGCAAATGAGCTTGCACGGCCGTATGAAAAAATTGAAGGCCCGCAGCAACGCTTTAACTACCTGCTTGATAAAATGGGCGACAATGAATTGAATGTTGTAGCACTTAGGTATGCGTGGAGCCTGAAAGCATTGCCCTACGATGTGGAAATTGATGCCATTACTAACGACTTGTTTTTAGAATTGGTAAAGCGCCACTATTCAAGCAAAGATGAATTTTCGGCCGAGCCCTATAAACCCGAAGATGAGATAAAGGACACTACAACTGTAGCTATTGAAGCACCAAAAGAAAGTGCAAAATCGCGCTTAATACATAAAATTAAACGCAACGAAAACCCTGAGAATAAGGATAATTATATTTTATATGCTTTTGTTGATTTATTAAAGGACACCGCATTTACCAACACCTTTAGGCGGATAGAAAAAAAGAGCCGGAAAAATGAGGGCGATAAGGGCGATGAAAATGTAAGCACAAAATCAAACGAAGATATGTATAATGATAAGTTGGATACTTATGCATTAGGTGTTGATAGAATGCTTGTAGTAAACCCTTTTTACCTGCGCGTAGACGAACGGAAGAAAGAACAGGTGCTATTTCACAGTAGTATATCGGCCCAAAAAAGATTTACTAATACTATTACAAAACTGGCTAAAAGGGCTGATATTTCTATTGAGGTTATTGACAAGCAAAGCTTTGCCGATAGTAGTACACAAGCTTATAACGATATGGCTGTATTGGTTAACTGGATGGAC
>JANOCJ010000386.1:0-1853 GCA_031412115.1 Flavobacteriales bacterium | reverse complement strand
CCAGTGGCGCGTGTAGTTAATCTCAACCGCGCTCTTGAGAAAATTAAAGAAGCTGGTTTCTGGGTTTACGGAACTATGGCAGATTCAGGTAGTGCTATCCACAAAACCAAGTTCTCTGGCGCGATCGCCTTAGTGATCGGTGCTGAAGGAGAAGGTTTGAGTCTGTCGATCCAAAAAAATTGTGACTTCCTTGTGTCTATCCCTTTAGAAGGAAAAGTAAACAGCTTAAATGCCTCAGTTGCAACTGGAATGGCTCTATATGAGATTTTTAGGCAACGTTGGGTAAATACGTTAAATCTGAACAATTTGTCTTGAATACATATTTTAAATTATATAAATGTATTGGAAGAAAGCATTAAGTTTCAAACTTAGCTATTTTTTTAAGTTACATTTGAAGACATAGGTAAAGTTTTAAGTCTAAAGCTTGATCGTTTTCTTAAACCATTCACCTCAGTTAAGTAAAAATATGGGTGGTAATTTGTTCAAAAATATCTTTACCTCAGTTCTCGAAGCGCTTGGTTTGGCTGTGTGGATTGAAATCGTTACCGATTCGCCACGTTGTACTTATTACTTTGGACCTTTTTGCAGTGAGTCTGAAGCTGAGTTAGCGAAACTCGGTTACATCGAAGATTTGGAATCGGAAGGTTCTAAAGGTCTGGCTGTAATGGTTAAGCGCTGTAAACCTGAAAAACTAACTATCTACGATGATTCACTGGATTTTAAGTTCGACCGCTTTCCTGCATTCAGCGGTCAAACTCCATAATAATTAAGTCAATTAATTTAATTAGGGACTCAAGCCCCTAATTAAATTAATTAAATGCATAATTTTCAAAAATCTATAGCTTGTTGTACAAGCGATCGCGGAATGAATGATTTAGGATAAAAAGGATTAGTGCAAGGCACTGCCCATCTTCATCCTAAAATTATTTTTTAGTAAGCATATGTTATTTGGACTTGGTAAAAAGTTAACGCTTCCAACTGCGGAAGATGCTCTAGTAGGCAGATCTGCGGCGATTCCTACAGCATCTCATCATTTTGTAAATGGTAAAGCGCTTAAACCACCCTTCCCAGAAGGCATGGAAACCATTGTTTTTGGTTTGGGGTGTTTTTGGGGAGCAGAGCGTTGTTTCTGGAAACAAAATGGAGTTTATGTTACGGCTGTCGGTTATGCAGCTGGATTAAATCCTAACCCCACTTACGAAGAGGTTTGTTCTGGTAAAACAGGACACAATGAAGTTGTCTTGGTAGTTTACGATCCCAACAAGATTAGCTATTCCGAGTTGCTAAAAGTTTTTTGGGAATCTCATAACCCCACTCAAGGAATGAAACAGGGCAACGATACTGGCACTCAATATCGCTCAGGCATTTACGTTTATAACGATGTTCAGAGAAAGATTGCTGAAGATGCAAGGGAAATATATCAAGGTGCGCTTAAGGCTTCAGGAATGAAGCAAGGCATTACGACAGAGATTCGCGATATGGGTGAGTTTTATTATGCTGAAGGCTATCATCAGCAATATCTAGCCAAGAATCCAGGTGGATACTGCGGTTTGGGCGGCACAAATGTTTGTTATCCTGCTGCAGTCGTTTAGATTTATAGTATAAATCCATAAAGGAGAAGCAACGCTTCTCCTTTATGGATTTATCAGAAAAATGGGCGACATGGAGATTTTGCCAACTGCCGAATAAATCTGAAAACCATACAAACTGAGCAGTTTTATATATAAAGCAACAATATTATACGAAACTCATGCAATATCCAGATCCCAAGAATCCCCATCCGATGCAAGGATTTCCTCAAGTCTGTTTTATTCAAAATACAATCTCCAATCCGAATATTATCATCGGAGCTT
>JANOCJ010000385.1:0-15211 GCA_031412115.1 Flavobacteriales bacterium | reverse complement strand
CTTTCAATGGCATATTTTACAATATCAAATGCTGCCATTATTCTTGCTCGTAACGAATGTATAACCTGATTTTGTAGGGATATGTAAGGCCAGCAGTGCTAAAATCACGAAACCATATTTCGGCTAATTCACCTGGCACAGTTTCAATAGAAATAGCATCGTAAAGCTGAAACATACGCCCCCTAATTTTGCTATCATTAATAGCAAAACGGCCTAATTGCCTGTTACCATTATCAACGCGCAATCCCAATTCCCCTACAATTGACTGTGCGGTTACAGAGCCAGCCGAAACGGCTGATACACCTGTAATCCGTTTACAATCGCTAGGGAGATGAAAACCAAGTCCACGGTTTTGTAAATCCCCGGAACGGGTTACTGTATACTGTTTAACACAATATTTAATTACCGGCATTGCGAATGGGATATTTATTCTTTTATTTCTTTGCGCAACAATAGCACAAGACGAATTTTGTAAGCAGCAAAGGCGTTACCGCCATCTTTAACCGCTAATACAATTGTGCTGCCTTTAGCAGGCACCGGGGTAAAATGCTCATTAGCCTTTGCAAATTTCTCAGGCGGGCCAACAGCCAATGATGAGGCCAACATTTTCAATTCGTAATTATCGGGGAACAAGTCATCCGAACCAATGCGAAAAGGTTTAGCAAAAACCGTATTCGGAGCCTGTGTTTCGTCCGTAAACGATACAGCTATACCTACTACGTCATCGTAGTCTTTATCGGTTGATAGAGACTGCGGTTCCTCGGTTGTATTAATTGCGGCAAAATCAAGTTCTATAACTTGGTACTTGTAGCCGTATTTTTTGTGTTCAGACATCGTCTTGACCTTTAAATTTTACTTGGTTAAAAAAACAACTGAGGCCGCACTACAAGGTATTGGGGGAGCTTGCAGGCGGCTCAGTTGCTAGTATTTAAAAGGGGCAGGTTATTTTTTCTCTACGATTACCGCGTAAATATCAATACGCATATTGGTATTGGCAGCAGCGGCAGAACCCCATTTAGGCAAGAACTCCAACTTTTTGTCGGTGTCTACCCATTTCGGGTTGTACAAGCGGATAAAGCCGTCAGGCACATCTTGGCCGGTAGTGTCAAACGCAGCTAGTGCGCCATCGGTACCCATAAGAGGTGATTTGTCAAGCGTTAATTGGCTTGTGCCGTTTGAAATGTTAGCAGCTAACACACCAAAGTCGGTTGCATCAAGGGTAGCGTTAACGCCGGTACGAACACGTATGCCGTAGATAAATGCGTAAGCATCTTTCGGCATCTTACCGCCGTTAAGGTTAGAAATGTAACCTTTTGTAGGGTCTAAGTTGATGGTGTCGGCGGCCTGTATAAGGTCGGCAGAAGTACCAGCAGCTAGTGGGCGAGCTGAGAAAAACACTTTGTCAACAAGCTGTACTGTTTGGTTAGCCAATGCGGCACGGATGCCTTTTGGTAACTGCGCAATACGGGTTAAAGCTTCTTCGCGTGGGGTTTGAGCGCCACCGGCAGCTTGTGCAGTAATTTGGCCTGCTTTCTTAATTGCAATGCGGCCCTGTGCAGGGTTTTTTTGCAACATACGAGTAAGTTTACCAAGAATTTCAGATGCGTTGTCATCATCTGCGTAGCCTAGTCCGGCCATTTCGTAGGCCAATAGGCCAATTTCACCAAGTCCATCCATAATAGGAATTTTTAAATTAATTGGGGTTTAAGGGTTGTTTTAAAAAATGATTTCGGGTTGTTTAAAGAATTGAGTAAGTGTCAAATTCTTCTTCTACTTCCTCTGCTACTGTTGCAGCAACAACGGCAGGTGTAGGTTTGCGCTCCATTAGCGGGGGCTTAGCTTCGCCATCGCCTGGCTCAGGTAAGTCGATGCTGATAGCCGGGGGTAATTCTACCTTTGGGCCGTTGGTAACATCTTCATAATCGGTGTCGATGGTTTCGGGTGAACCAAAGCCGCTAAAGAAGTTTTTACCGGTAACAACAGCAACACCTTTGGCTAATCCACCAACCGCAATACCCAAGGCAAGCGATTTTAAGAAAGGGTGTTTAAAGTATTTGGCAGCTACTACACCAAGGCCTATATGACCAATTGGTGATACATAGCGTTTCCAAACAGGTGCTTCGGTGTCGTCCAGTTTTAAAACTGACTTGTCGAAAGCGTTACCGCCATAATGAGAGGCTGCTATTCCACCGCCAAAGCCCAAGATACGCAAGCCTATATCTTTGGCTTCGGTCATATTGGGAATAATAGCAGCAGTAGCAACCGCCCCAAAGCCGGTACTTTTTTTAACTTGTGCGCGTTTTTTGCGCTTACGAGTAGTTGACATAATTGGGAGGGTTGTTTATTATTTGGGTTTAAATTCTTGCTTCAATTAAAATTTCAATTCCTTCATCGGTGCGCGTTTTCCAACAGCTTTTTTAGCAGTGGCTTTTTTGCCTACACCTTCAAGGCTTTTTGTTGACGATGCCGGTGCGCCCGATGTTTTTTTAGGCATTGTTACCAGTTTGTACACACCAAAGGCCAATAGGGCAGTTCCGCCTGCAACAGGCAAAGGATTTGCTTTTACAAAATCCCCTACGCGGGTGAAAAAGCCCGGAGTTTCATCAGGTGGAGTATTGCTTCCGGGTGTGCCGGGTGTTGTATCGTCAGGAATTTCAGTGCTATCGTCCTCGGGGCCTAAAGCTGTTACAGCAGCGGCAACTTTGCCAGCCACTTTTTTAGCTTTTGCTGTGATGGCTAATAACTTGCCGCCCTTTCCAGCAGCGCCTTTACCGGCAGGCCTAGCGGTTCTTGTTGCTGCGCTTTTTTCGCCCTTAGCAGCAGCTTTTGTAGCTTTTTTGGTTGCTTTAGCCGCTTTCTTTTGAGTACGGCGCTCTTGGCGAACTTTCTTTTTAGCCGCCGCTTTTGCTGATTTCCCTAAGTCGCCAATGCCTTCAACTTCTTCTTGCTCCTCTTGCTCTACTTCTAAAGCATCGGTTACTTCTGAAACCGAAGAAGCGCTTGTTTCAATAACTTCGGCTACTTCCTGTGCTTTGGGGCCTCCAACAAATTTTGCCACGATACCGGCAGCCGTTGCTAGTAAAGCTGAGCCAGCAGATACAGCAGCAATTGTAAGCGGTTCGCCTAGGCCATTGGTACTACCAAGCCCTTTAAGTCCACCGGCTTTGCCTTTTAGAATAGCATCTTTAAGTTTGTTTGTCTTGCCGCCTGCAACGTTTTTCCAAAATTTCTCAATGGCTTTTAAAGCTTGCTTGTGCTTTTCCCATTGTGCTTTGTTAATACCGGCAGCTTTGGCTTGCGCCTCAGTCATGTAGCCTGGCTTAAGCTTTGCAGCTATATGGAAAAGGTTTAGCTTCATGCCCAACAAGAAACCGTTACGGGCAGCTATAGATAAGGGGTTATAGCGAATTACGCCTTTAACAATCTTATTGCCTACTGTTTTTACGGCTTTGCCGAGCTTTTTGAAAAAGCCCATTTTGCCTTTAGACTTAATTTTGGCTTGGCGTTTGCCTGTTTTTCCTAGCGGTTCGTAATATATTTCAACATCTTCATCAGAGCCGTCTACACCTTCTACGCCGTCTTCATCATCGTCGAAACCGTTTAAGCGGTTCACTTCCGATTCAGCCCTTGCTAAGGCATCCAAAGCAGCATCACGTTGGGGGGTGTTCCAATGCTTGATAGCATAGTCCAACATATCCAAAAACGTGTGAGGGTCTGTATGCAAACGCAAGCCCTCGGGGTTAAGAATAACGGCCTCGCGGGTTTTTACCAAGTAGTTGTACAGGGCATTGTCCTTGGCTTCAACTGAACCGATAGACTCGGTGTCATCGTTTAAATCCAGCTCGTCAGAAATACCAACACCGGTAATTACTTCCAGTGTTTCGGTGTCCCATTCGTCCATCGTGCCTGATAATAATTCTTCAAGCTCGGCTTGGTATTCCCGTAGTTCATCGCCGGGGCCACTTAGTTCAGCGATAGGTAGGCCTAATGCACTCA
The DNA here is from genome assembly GCA_031412115.1 of Flavobacteriales bacterium. Classification (GTDB taxonomy): domain Bacteria; phylum Bacteroidota; class Bacteroidia; order CAMBQF01; family CAMBQF01; genus CAMBQF01. Next base: position 11,215 of record JANOCJ010000385.1, on the reverse strand, counting down.
TATAGTAGGTTTTTTGTTCGGTAAAAGGCTTTTCGTAATTGTATTGCTCCAACACACAATCTATCGTGCGATAGTTGCTTTTACTGCCATTGATAGGCACAATGACGTAGACGTGTTGGTAATTTGGTTTGTAGTCGTATTTGGTAATGCGGAACGCATGGGCAATGCCCATATTGGTAAGTAGGCAAGACACGAAAATGCTAAAACAATCGCAGTCAATGCCGGTTTCGCGGTCATGCCAACTGCGCAAAGGCTGGCGCAATTGTTCTAGGCCTTTTTGGTCTAGTTTGTATTGTACATGGTTGTATAGAAACGCCCAAATATTATTGCATGATTCATCAACTGTAGCGCCTTTTAAATAGGCCGCTAAGCTTTTTGTTTGGTGTTTACAGCGCCTAACAATATCCTGCATATGGGTTATAGTGTCGTTAACACTACCGTCCATTATGTAGGTGTCTTTTACTGTAGCAGCGGCAAACAAACTATTGTATGCTGCACCCTCTTTTATATCGCGGCGGCCCGAGGCCACAAATCCAAACTGATATTTCATATGTTGAACACATCGGTTTGAACTACCTCAATGCCATTGGCAGTGATATAGGTGTCAATAGAGATAGTCTTACCAAGACGTTTTTCTCCATTGGCTTTGTTAGAAATAAGCGATATAAAATCGGTAAGGTTTTGCGCTAAGAATTTAAGCGTACCGGCCAATCCCATTTCTAAGGGAAAGCCGGGTATAACTGTGCGGTTATTACCGCGAATTACTGTTTTGTCTGTAGATGGGGGAGAGCTTACCAGCTCCACACGGTTTGTGCCTGTACCTGAGAAAATACGGACAACGGGGCGCTTTATCGTAAGCTCGGTTGATGTTGGGTTATCAAGTTGTAAATCCAACTTGAACGACAACCCTTTCATTGATAACTTAGGGGCGTAGAGCTTAGTTACTTTAACAGAAATCTTATCGGCGGCATTCTTTAGGTTCGTTACATAAACGACACCAGCAACGGTAGCTATACCGCCTGCCAATAAAATAAGTTTTCCTGTGTTATTTGACACTTATAGCTGATTTGAATTTCAGCTACAAATATTTACTTATGGCAAAGGGGCGTTTTCCGACAATTACCGACTTTGCCCGACTTTGTCCAACAATTACCGAAAATTACCAGCAATTACCGACAATTACCCACAATCAAATAATTCCGTTGTGGAATGCTTCTATTATTAATTGCACCTGGCCTTTTCCGATAAGATAACCTGATTTTTTTATGGTTAAATAGCCTCGGTCTTTGGCTTTTTTTAGGCGTGAGCGCAGTGTCTTAGGGTTGATTTCTAACATACCGGCTATTTGCTCCATTGTGTAAGCGGCTTGCAATAGCACTGTTTTACTGCCTTCTCCTTCTTTCTCGTCCTTCATAGGTAGTTGGTTATGCTTGTAGGTAATTTTTAGGTAAGTAGGTTTGCTTGTCAATCTTGGCAGATAGCGCAAGGTTGCATTTGTCGAATATAGGCCTGTAGATGGCTTGGTGATAGTGTACAACATTCGTATCGGTAACATCCTTTAGCAGTTCCGGGGGGTATGTGGTGGCTAATACTGCCAACCACTTTTCTTTTATGGTGATACGGTGGGCGCTGGCGATGCCGCCGAAAATATTATTGGCCGGCCTTAGCTTTTTTTGAATAAAATCGTAGAAGTCCTTCAACACCATAGCCCTGTTCAACACATCTACAAAGTAATACTGTTCTTCTAAATCATTATAGGTGCAATTACTCATTTTATCCATGTGTTCTGTGAATAACTGTAGCAATACGGTTAACACAGCCTCCCAACGTTGGTTGGTGTAGTTTACAGTTATCGTAAAGCCCCCATTTTGGGGTATTATCTTAACCTCGTTGGTTGTTTTTTTCTTGCTAGGCCTCATAGTGTGCTAGTTGAAAATCCAATTAAAAATTTGAACTAAACCCAATATTGATAAGCACAACATTAGGTAGCCACTAATAAATTCAATATGACTATCTAAATAGCCACCGGCACTCAAAGATTTAGTGTAGAATGAACCTAATAATAGATACACAAACACACAAAACACCACAAAAGCAAGTGCTAAATATGATATTGGGAACCAAACAACACCATAGATAAACATTGAAAAGAATATTGGCTTTTGCCTCTCTTTATACAAGTAAAATTCTTTGTCAATTATAGGTAATACAAGCCCTATGCAATACAGGCGGGAATTAATATTTTTACCGTAAATTACATTACCGAATTTGTAGCAAAATGCTATTTTCCCTCTATGTAGTTTCGCTATCATATACTGTGTTTTTTAACCAGCCACCGTGCTATAAGTGGCCGGTGTTTTTTTAATTAGTTACCTGTGTTGTCTACAATCTCAATTGGTTTACCATCTAAGTAAACGCCATGCCCATCACTTGTAATAGCATCGGCTATTTCGGGTTTTCCAAACATTCGGAATATAGCCCTAGAGGTAGCCGCAATGTTTACATAGGCACTCGGTTTTTGCTTTAGGTTCTCGCTATTGTTTAGCGGTTCGCCGTTGGCAGCATCTAACACAACGTGTACTTGGTTGTCTGCTGCTTTTTCAATTCTAAATTGCTCTGAAGCCATTGTTATAGGGGTTTTTAAGTTGCTAAGTTATGCCGCCATTAAGTCCAGCACGGTTTGATTATTTTTAGTTACATAGCCCATGTTTGTCCAATACCCTTCTACTGAACGTTTACCGGCCAAACCCCAATTTTTAGCAAACGGGGTAATTTCTATCCATTGTGCGCGGGTATTCTCACAAATTATAATCTGTCCTTTGCGAGATAAAGCCCATTCTCTTAGGTGATTGAAGTTTATTTTTTTATTGGAACAGTTGTAATGTTCGCCTCCAAATTGATAGGGGCCATCAAGAAACCATGTTGCTTCAATATCGGGAGCATCGGTATAATTACCTTTGCTACATTCCCAATGTTTTATTAGCTCAACATTCGCAAGCATTCGTGCTTTGCAGGCACGAAAAACGCGCTCTACATACTTGCTTGAACTACACCGGGTAGAATTTGCTGCAAACGTGGTAATAAATGCGTAAAGCGACTTTTGATTTTCGTCTTTACAATACTTCAAAAAGTTCTCGTAGGGTGCTGGCTGTACAAGCGCCTCAATATCTTCTTTTGATGCTGAAAGAATAGCCTGCCAGGCATTAACAACGTGCTGAAACTTATCTATAAGAATTACTTTCTTTTCGGGATATGCGCACGAATACTTTGCGCTACCGGCAAAAGGCTCAATAATCGTATCGTAAATTGGTTTAGGATAATAGTCAATAAACCTCCCTTTGGAACCGTAGTAGCTGAACATATTATTTTCTTTGCTTTTTTCTTGCTGATTTTGCGCGTTTGGCCTTTGCCCGGCGCTCTCCAAAATCATATTTTTTATTGCTTGCTGCCCTTTGTTTTTTTATGCCGGTAAACTGTGTTGTATTCAATTGTAAAAGTGGCGGCGGCGCTGTTATAGGGAATACCGGCAGATTGTCTAAAACAATTACATTTTCGCTGCTTTTTTGCACAATTGCAGTTAGTACAGCAGCATGAATCCCGATTTTATCAGTTGTCAATATGATTGTGCGCCTATCTTCCATTATAAAAAGCAGCTATCGGTACATGATTCGGCGGCAAACAATTTAAGCTGCCCTGTGGCCTTTAATTCTATTAATGGCACTAACTCTCGGTTTAAGTAAATAGGGCGCTCTATACCTGCCGCTGTGCTGTTTCTTATAGCTTCATCAACCGCTATGGCTTTCTCCCAATCCTCTTTTTGAATACTTACTTCTTCCCAATCGCTAGTGTAGGGGCAAAATGCACAGCCCGATTTTACCGGCACCTTAAAACCATTTACCGAAAGCCATTCTTCACAACCAGCCCTATTGTATACCGTTGGGTTATCAAGTTTCCAGCATTCGGTTCTATTAGCGGCAAATCCAACTAAAGGGTAGTGATTGTGCTTCCATTTACCAACGGAAAACCTCATACGGCTTATTTCATCTGTAGAAATGCCTAGCCATACATTGATAGTATCGCCTTTAAATTGGTTGAAGGTTTTTATTCCTAGCAGCTTTTTAATTTCATAGTCTACTACTTCGCGTTTGTAGTATTGGGAACATTGGCGTTTAAGCATACCAACCGTGCCATCGGTGTTTTCCGTAAAAGCAGGTATAGATGAAACAAACATACTGTTTGGCCTATTACCTTGAATTAAATCATCGTACAGATTACGGTAAGTAGAATGTATAATGGGTATACCGTTAAACAGGTGCGCCCATTCTTTCATATACTGCAAATACTCGTATGTAGCTTGCTTTTCGCCACCTGTATCGCTAAATATTGCGTAGTCTGCACGGGGTAAAATTCCCTCACAACTCATAAAGTACATAGCTGAGCTTTGCACTCCTGCTCCTAGACTAATTATGTTCATTTACATTAAGGTTTTTACGCATTGTCCAACTAGCCATTCCATTACAGGTGGAGTAACCGCATTACCGCATTGCTTCACCTGTTCTTTACCATTGCCAAGTATTATATAGTCCTTGTCGAAAGCCATGCCTAGCTTTATTTCGTGCGCTTTCAAGGTTCTGTAGTAGCAATCTTCAATGGTTGGCTTTGTCCAGCTAGTTAACGCTATTCTATCATTTGTAGAGATTGTTCCTACCGGTTCAAACATTGAGCTAGTTTGGTCGCTACCACTATAATAGTACGTTAGGGAGTGTTGCACAGCTCCGGCAGTAATAGTGCTTAATTCCTTGCCTACCGGCTCTGTATGGCCATTCTTTTTTAGCTCAGTAATGTAAGGGACAACCAAGCCCATAGTTTGCCTCGTATCTTGTGTTTGGAGAGGCTGAGAAAGGTGCTTTATTTTACCATTGTCTTGTGCGTGTGTATGAGAGGTTTGAATAATATAACCTGTCAATAATGAAAAATTAGGCTCGGAAATAATAGAATTTAAGGCCTCTGTACCATGTTTTATTCTGCAATCTACACCTGTACTATGTTGATTATTTAGTATGAATGGGGCTACTAATGGTGTGCTTTCATTTACTTTAAATAATGGGTAATCACTATATTTATTTAATGCTGCCTGTACGCGGCGTAGCGTGTTTTCTTTTAGGGGTACTGTTGTATTTTGTATATCTGAAATCTTACGCCCTGGCTTTGACCAATCTATAATATTAGCTGCTGCATAATGATAAGGAGATAACTCAACCCCATGCACCGGACAACGGTATGTATATTGGGTTTTGTATTTCTTTTTAGGAGAGCAACCGCGTTTAAACACCTGAATAGCGCTAACATCTTTACTACACTCAGGGCAATAAGCTGTGGGTTTATATTCTAAATCCGGGGCAGGATTACCCTTTAGCCAAAAAACAACGTACATCCTATCCCTGCTTTGTGGCGTAGGGTGAAAAAACATAGAGTTAGCAAATACGCATTTATGATTATAGCCTAGGTTGTTCATAGCCATTAGCCAAGCATCGAAGCATATCCAAACGTTGGCTTCCACTACATTTTCAACAATAATAATTTTATACTTATGATATTCTGCAAAGCGTGGTACGTCCCACATCGTTGCACGGCTACGTTCTTCGGCCTCGGTGGGTAATCCTTCAATAAATAATTCAAACTGCTTTTGAGGTTTCTTTTTTCCATTGGCCCCTGTTTGATTTGTACACTCGGGCGATGTTATTAGAATATCTGTAGTTGGGTATCTGCGAGGGTTGCAGGCTGATATGTCCGTACAATCATGTAGTGTATCAGGAAAATTTGTATTGTGTGTTTCAATAGCAAGTTTCCAATGATTAAGGGCTAGTTTTACCTCAAGGCCCGGTACATATTGGGCCACTTTTTTAACTCCCTGCGAACTGCCACCGGCGCCGCAAAATTGGTCTGTTACTGACAATCCTGATGATAATTTTCTCATTAGTTTTTTTTGTTATCTGCCGAAATAGGCATATCCTTTTTTCCTTTTACAATCGCTGCAACCGCTGCATTTTTTGCCATTTGGGTAAACTTTATAGCCACTGCATAGCGAGGTATTACCATACGCTTTGGTATCGTATAAAACCTTTTCTTTAACTTTTGACTTCGCCATTTTGCATTTTTATTTTTACCTTTTCGTACAACTTTACAGCCCTTTTTAGGGCGTTCTTTCTGTTGAGAGCTGCAACGTAAATACAGTTGGGCTGCATTTTAATTTTGTGGTGGTTGTCTGCAATTGGCTTGTAGATTTCTTCACCAACATCAACCACGTCATCAAAAAAATCGGCTAGGGTAAGCTCGCACGTTACTACGTTGTATTGAAACATAGTGTGGCCGGGCTTTATATTTCTGCCACCTGCACGTTTTTTAAGCGTTCCCGCTTCTTCTACCTGTGGCGTTGATAAATTAGCCATCGCTAGGAATGTGTTTAATAGGGCATTTTTAACCTTGCTCATTATTCTCCAAATTTTTTAAGTTGCTCAATTTCTTTTCCTGACTGATTATCGTATAGTATAGCCGATTTTATGAGGCTAAAATTTGCTGTAAAACAGCGTTTTATAAGCCCCTGTTTTGCCGCTTCATCATTGCGACCTGCGTAGCTGTAGAAGTATTGCGCTTTGGGGTTATTCCAGTAGACTACCATCAGCTTGAAAGCGGCATTTTTGACATTTTCTGGCTTGGTAAAGTTGTTTTTTGCGCGGTTATTTTGTACCATTAGTAGCTAAAGTTTTAAGGTTATGTGCGAGAATTGACTTGTTGAATAAATCCATGAGAGCGCCGCCATTGCGTTTGCCTAACATCTGTGTCGAAACTTGGTAATTGTGGGCGGTTGGGTTGTTTACATATAGCCTAAAAGCCTTGGCAAACACGGTAATGTTTAGGTAGTAATCCTTATTTTCTTTGCGCTTAATTAGCGTTTTTTCGTACCAATCTTTTGTACCTCTAAAGCCTTTCGGGTTCTCGGGGTTAGTCCAAACTTCTAGGGGTTGGGGGATAAACTCGGGGTATTTGCGTAGGTAATGTTTAGCCAGCAAAATGCGTTGGCAATATTCGTCAAACCGCTTAGCGTAGGCATCGGGGGTTTTTAGGAAAAATAGTAGAATGTGAGTGTAGGTTTGCATTTGCGCCCGTTCGGTACAGGCCTTGTTGGGATTAAGGGCGCTTTGGGCTACCATGAAAATACGCTGAGCGTAGAAGAACAGCAGCGCGCGCCTCTCGCTATCCAGCTTATCCCATGCGCCGCCGCCGCCCGCCCGGCGCAAAAATGTTTCCAGTCGCATCAGCAACGCACTGTCGGGCATTTTTTCCCCCACTGCCTTTCCGTTCCCCTTGCTTGTTTGTTCCAGCGCAACTGTTCCAGTGCGCCCCAGCGCACCACTGTTGTTCTGAGGTGCAATCGTCTTAACGATTGCACCGATATGAACAACGCCTTTGATTTCCATATTATTATTTTCACCTTTAGGGTTTCCAGCTATCTCTGTATGATTGCATTTTGCAAGCACCCCGGAGGTCGCCAAACGCCCCCAATCCTGCAACCGTAGGGAGTTTGCTACATTCGTAGCGAAATTTGCCCCTGTTGCCCCTTCCGGCTGCATCAGTGGGCCTAATTCAGGGTTTGCTAACATATTCCTAACAAAGCTTTCGGCGGTCTGGCCTTGCTTTAAAACGATTAATTTGAGGTCGAAAACAAGCTCATAGCTGGTGTTGGTGCCACGGAATTTTTTAGATAATAGAAAGCCTATTTTTTGCAGCCTGTTAAGGTGTCGCCAAATGGTACTAGGGCTTTGGCACATTTTGCCGGCCAAGGCAACATTATTTGTGCGGAATGGGTTATCCCAATGCTTGCTAGCTTCACACTTCTTAAAGTGAGCTGCCAGCATCTTTACAAGGATATTCATTAAGCGGACGGTTGAACACTTGATTGTTTTGCTCCGCCAGTCGTCCGGGTTTTGGCGTTTCATTTGTTCATTGAAATTATTTACATAGCTATTGATTAAATCTTCTGTAGCCTTGTAATGAATTTCGATTGTTGGATTAAATTTCATACATTTGGTTTGTTATATGCGAATTATGCCGAATAAAGGGGGAGTAGGCTGAACGCACTACTTTTCAGCCTCTCCGTCCTCCGGCTCTTGCCTGTTTCTCGTTAAAGCTCTATTGAGCCGCTCCTTTGATAAATCCCATTTAGTAGGTATATATCCGTGTGGAAAATCAATAAAAACACCCCCCGCTATCTTTTTTGCAGCTAGGTTCATTAAATGATTGTCCGACTTGCGTATGCGCTGGCGTTTGTTGTTTGCCATATTTATTGCGCTATTAGTATTGCCGATGCTGTTACGGCTATGTATATTAAGCAAGCCATAGCTATACAAAACCACACAATCATAACTGTAATAAGATAACGGGCGCTGGTAAACCATGTTGCCATATTGTTCCACCTGAAAAAGGGGTTGTCTATTGAATAAGATTTGCTAGGATAGATTATTGCCCTCGCCTGTGTATTTGTACAGCCGTTTTTGCGCGCCAGCTCCTTTACCGCACCTTCGATAGCTAAGAATGCTTTTACTACTGTAACAAGGCCTAAAATGCCTGTTAAAAATATTGCCCAATGGATAGGGTGTAATAAATATTGTTCTGCTGTCATTATGCTTCGCCTTTAGGGGGTGTAAAAAATGTTACTTGCTCGTTTTTCTCCGGCGCTGTAGCTATTAAAACACCCGGCTTAGCGAAGTTTCCATCTACAAAACCATAGCAGTAGCAGTAGTAAGCAAACTCAGCCATAGTTTCGCAAACCCTTTTGGCGTATGCTATTGCATGGTACGTGTTTTCAAACGGCCACGCATCATCTATTACAGCATCTAGCTGTTTTAGCCTATCGGGCGTAATACCAAAGCAATCAGCTAAGGCTTTATATTTGGGGTCAAATGGAATTTCTATTGGCATAGGTTAGTTATAATAAAGTTGAACAATGAATACCGCGATACCACTACAAACCGATGCTATAGTGTAGTAGAAGATTTTTAACTTTACGCTAAGGCCGGTGTACTCCGTTTTGCGAATGGTGATTGTAGCCAGGTCAATGGCATTTGAAAGAATGGCTTTGTCATCTACTAATTTTGGATGCTTGGCAATTACCTTAATGCGAATATTATCAAGCACTACAAGTAATAAAACAACCGATACGAGGTTGTATGCAAGCGCTGCCCACACAAAGATTTTCAGTACGGTTTCTAGGCTAATGTTGTTTATTAATTCCATTGGCTTTTTTAGTGGTGCGGCAGGGTAGTAAGCCCCTTATGAGTTAACTCCCGCACCGGTTTTTCGTCTGTTTTTAACGATAAAGATTATTAGGCTTGCTGAAACTCTGTATCAAGCGATACAAGGTTGTTTTCGCCCCAATAGCTTTTCAGCGTTTTTAGTACACGCTGGTACGAAAGCTGTTGGTCGTCCAAGTTATAATACGCCCAAGTGTACAGGCAGAATTGCCCCTCGGGTGTTTTAAGCAGCTCAGCAACTACCTGCGATTGTTCTTCGCTTTCTTCGTCAATCTGTGGCATACCTTTTAATTCGGCAAGCTCTACCTTCTCTAATGGCTCTAAAGCGGCCTCTATAAAGTCGGTTGTAAATAGTTCTACATTCGCATAATCGCGGAATGTAACCGGGGCCGGTGCGGTTTCACCAAACACCATCCCAACCTCAATGTTGGGGATAAATACCAGCTCTTCAACTTTGCTATCCTCTTTTAGGAGCAAAAGGGTTGCAACCTCGGTAGCGGTTTTTTTCTTGTAGCCAATGCCTGGCAATAGGCGAGTTAAATTTGCACCAATAGCGCGATTATTTAAGTCGCTTTCTAACATCAAAATCGCCATTACAACTGATGGGAAAAAGGTGTTTTGTTTGTCTGCTGCCGTCTTAACAGCATCGGCGTTTTCTGCTTTAAATTGTAGTTGATTTTTACGCATTGTTATATGAGTTTAAAAGTTACTTGGTTGGTTACAGGCTTGCTTGGTAATCGTGCATTATCTGTTGGATTTGATATTGCAAAGTGCCGGGGTTAGTGACAATTTCTAAATAGCTTTCTACTGCCTGTTCCTGTGTATAACCGCATTGATAGTATATAGCTAAATTCTTAAAAGCGATAGGTAGAAAATGCCCGTTGGCCTTATTAATTTGGGCCTGTTGTATGTAGCGTATATCCTCTGTAATTGCCCTGTTTAAGGCCATACAAAAGTCGGTTTGATTAGCTACGCTCAACTTCTCGTTTACCGGGGACTGTTCTACACCGGCCACTGTAAATAAATCGCTCATAAATCTGTTTTATTTACTTGTTTTTTGTTGGGAGTTGTAGAATAATTGAACTCTTATGCGCCCCTTTATAAACACGCACAAATCCTTCCATCGGGGGTAGCAAATTGAGTTTGCTAAGTGTCGGTGTAATGTTTTTAGAAAATTCTATTTTGTAGGTTGTGTCTGAAATTTTTTCAGGCTTTTTTAATTCAATGGCATCACCCGTGCATACTGTTGCCCATAAAATTTCTAGTTGGCTAGTGTTCTCACCATCCCACCTCAAATAAAAATTCTGATTGCTAAAATCTACACCATTAAAAATATCGTCCAGCTCTGCATATAAAAACACTTCACGGTCATCATGCTGAACATACATTACGCCAATTGGCTCACCGACTTGAAAGGGCTTTTTCTTTAATTTACTTGTAATAAAATCAATAGCAATATTTGCGTATAGCTGTGTATAGGATTTATTAGATTCTTCTAGTTTAGCTATATTCTCATGTAATTTTTCAATTTCTGCCAGTAAATCTCCGTAACCATTTAATATATTTTCAGATTCGGCTTCTTGCCAATCTTTGGCTTTAATTAATAATTCCTGATATGATTTTGGTAAGCCTATAAATAATTGCAACCCTACACATAACAAATCTTCTATGTAATTACCAGTGCTCCCAACCCGTAGATTATGTTCATACCTGTGAAAACGTTGATACATATCAAGGTATTCGTCAATAGCCTTACGGCGTTCTGTTACGGTGGCGTATGTTAAACTTTCGCTTTTAAATTCCTCAGATTGTAGAGCTATGAGGTAACGAATAATTATTCTTAACTCGTCTAGTATTTGACGGCTTTTTTTTTGTCTTCCTACTGCCATTAGTTCATAAAATTT
>JANOCJ010000384.1:0-4902 GCA_031412115.1 Flavobacteriales bacterium | reverse complement strand
CCACCATTTAAAGTGCCAATACCACCGGTAATGCCTGATGCATCGCCACCGGCGCCGCTAGAACCTGCAGCACCACCACCGGCGCCACCTGAACCATTATAAGAACCTGCTGCACCATCGCCACCGGCATACATAACATCGCCAATAGCGCCTGTTGTATTGCCTAAGCCTGCTGCACCATTAGTGCTGTTGCCAGATGCCGGTGCACCACCATCTCCACCGGGCGCATATACTGTACCTACCGCCCCAAACCACGATGGGTTGCCTTTATTTTGAAGTGCAGTATTGGTTGTGTTACCAGTTTTGGTACCACCCACAGTAACTGTATAGTTACCGGGCAATACGTTTACTACTTTTTTAACATAGCAGCCACCTGCACCACCGCCACCGGCTGCCGGGTTGCCTGTAGCACCACCACCGGCGCCGCCTCCGCCCCAACACTCTACAGTAACTTGGGTAACGCCTGCTGGCACTGTATACGTACCGCTGGTAGTAAACACCTGCGACGATTGGCCATAGGCTAAGGCTATAAGAAAAATTAACAAGCAAGTAACTACCCATTTTAGGCGGTTATTACTATAATCAACTTTTACAAACCTGGTACCTTTGGTGGTAATACCTTGTACCATTGTCTTTGTAGGGGGATAAAAGACCGATGTAAAAAACTGTTTCATAGTGCACTAGTGTGGTTGGTTTATCAATGCGACAAAGATTTGGTTCTTACACTTAATTGAAATTTCGCGACAGTACAAAATCTTACATGGCAATTTATATGTGTAAGATAGTAGAGGACAAAAAACACCAAACACTCCTACAACACAGTATTAAAGCCAGTTTAAACCTTACATACAAATAATACAATAGCACCAAAAATCATTTTTAGGATGATATAATTATTGATTTTTTAAAAAATTGAGTTGATAATTTTATCAAACAACACGTTTGCTTACCCGGGGTATTTGCACTACCCAAATCAAAAAAGCATTGATATATAATATCTTATTGTTTTAAATGGCAATAACCATTTTAAGCCTTTGTAAAAGGTATTTGCTACCTTTAATCTTCCAGTATTAATGATAAACCATGAAAAAGATTTACGCCTTAGTATTACTAGTATTTACAACCGCTTTTGCCTTTGGGCAGGCCACCTACAATAGCCCCGAAAGTGCCGAATACGATTATGCCAACAACCGTTGGCTAATAGCAAATACCAGCAATGGAAATATACTGGCACGCAGCAACACAGGTGTATTAAGTGTGTTTACGGCAGGCCCATCAAACCCCTATGGTATAGAAATAGTGGGCAATACGTTATATGTATGCGATGGCAGCCGCATTAAGGGCTACAACCTTACCAGCAGCAACGAGGTGTTTAACGTAAACACCGGCGCTACTTTTTTAAACGGCATTACACACGATAATAGCGGCAACCTATATACTACCGATTTTAGCGGAAAGAAAATTTATAAGGTAAAAATAGCCACACAGCAAGTTACCCTATTTGTTACCGGCCTGACCAAAAGCCCCAACGGCATTATATACGACCAGCCCAATAACCGTTGTGTATTTGTAAATTGGGGCACTAATGCGCCTATTATGGCAGTAAGCCTTGCCGATTCAACTACATCAACCCTAACAGCTACAACCCTTGGTAACTGCGATGGTATTGCTAAAGACGGGGCTGGCAACTACTACGTATCATCGTGGGGGTTGAATGCCATAAGCAAATTTAACAACACTTTTACAGGCGGCCCTACCACAGTAGTAACCAGCCTTAGCAGCCCCGCCGATATTTTTTACGATACAGTGAATGATACCTTGGCTGTACCCAATTCGGGCAACGGCAACACCACAGGCTTTTACTTTTTTGGGCCGCCGCCGCCATGCGCTACGCCAACGGTATTTCCCAACCTTATACTTTGCCCCAACACCAGCGACACGCTTTTTACCGAAGTTTGGGACAGCTACCAATGGTATAAAGACGGCGCCTTAATACAAAATGCTACCAATCAATATTATGTAGTAGATGCTTTTACCGATGGTGGAAGTAACTTTAGTGTAGAAGCTACATTAAATAATTGCCCGCAAATGTCGGCAGAAGTATTGGTTGACGGATGGGTATTTTTACCCCCCTATGTAATTACCGAAGGCCTTAGCGACACCATTTGCATTGGCGATACATTAGTATTAATAATGGGCTTGCCGTATGATACCTTAATACAATGGACACGCAATAACCAACCCTTGCCCGGCGCTACTAATGACACGCTATTGGTAACAATAGGCGGCAGCTATTCTGTAAGCGGTGCGCCAAGCATTTGCCCCGGTTTTGTGCAAAATTTAGGGCTGCAACTAGTATATACTTTCACAAATTGCGAAACAGGGCTAGATGATGAAGAGCAAGCAAAAATCAACATATATCCCAACCCCGCTACCGATGTTATAGCCATAAGCGGAAAACTATCATCTGCTACGCCCTACACTATTACCGATTTGTTTGGACGGACTATTTTAACCGGGCAATTAAAAGGTGATAATGCTACCATAGGCATTACAGCATTGCCTGCGGGCATGAATGTATTAACCCTAAATACAGTTAGCCCAAAATCGTTTAAAATTATAAAACAGTAAACCAAGGCATTACCCCGAAGCATAGGGGCCGTGGCCAAAAAGGCAATACAAATAATTAAAATGCCCACGGTTTAAACTGTGGGCATTTTAGCAATGGCTATATTTGCAGCCCATTAACACCAACACCATGAAATTTCTCTCACGCACCATTCTTGCTCTTGTAGTAGCTTTATCTGCATCAAATACAACACAGGCCCAAACTTACTATTATGTAGGCGGAGACGGGGCTAACCTTTTTTTTAACGGTAGTACCGTATGGAGTACCACCTTTGGCGGCGCTCCGGTAGCGGTTGTGCCAAGCGCAAGCACCAACTTTATTATTGATGGGGATGACGTTAGCAATGCCCCCGGGTTACAACCCGGCACAAGTATGACGTTGAATCTGGCATCTATTACAACCATCAATAACTTAATAGTTATAAATAATAATGTTAACCCCAGCATTGTTGGCGGCAATTACAGCATTATTACCAATGATGTAACAGTAAACACAGGCTGCACACTTACCAACAAAACCAACATTAGGGTAAATGGTAATTTTGTAAACGATGGTACACTAGCGTACGATGCCAATGCCGGCGAATATACTTTTCAGGGAGTTAACAAAACCATTAGCGGCAGCGGCACAACTAATTTTAGAAAATTTACCATTGCTACCGGTGCTTACACAACCTTGCAGCGCGATATTGGTATATCGGGCGCATTGGTTTCATTTATAAACGGTACGCTTGATGCTGCCACCTACCTTATTACTGAAGTAGGCAACATTACATCAAGCATTAGTTTGGTGGGAACTTTGCGTACATCAAACCTAACAGGGGTAAGGGGTGTAACCGGCGCTACGGTAGACCCTAACGTAACCCTTACCATGCAAACCGGCAATACTGTAGAGTTTTATGCTCCCAGCGGCATACAGCAAGTGTGGTGCGGCAACTCATCTGTTTATTACAACAATATAATAATAGCAGGGGGCGGCACCAAGCGTTTGGTAAATGGCTCGGCTGCGTGGATTGATATTCGCGGCTCATTAACTATTAACAGTGGCGCTACGCTAGACGTTTCGGCAACGGGCGATGCTACCAACATTAAAAACATTGAATTTGCTGCAAACTTTACCAATAACGGAACGTTTACCGCCCGCACCGGCGAGGTAATGGTAGCAGGCTCAGGTACGCAGGTGCTTACTATGAACGGAAGCAGTTTGTATGATTTAGAACTGGCCAACCCTATTACCGATGGCACATCGTTAGGCTCAGACGCTACACTAAACCACAATGTAATTTTTACCAACGGGCGTTTATTAATAGGCAACTATAATTTTACTTTTGGCCTTAACGCAGGCTACACCAGTACGCCCACTAATTTAAAAATGATAGTAACTAATGGCAACGGCGAGGTTAAGAAGATAATACCCGCCGGTGGCCAATCGTTTAACTACCCTATTGGCGAGAATACCAGCATTGGCGAATACTCTCCGGTTACGTTAAACTTTACTACCAACTCAGCCGAACGTACGTTTGGTGTGCGGGTAGTTGATGCCCAACACCCTAACGACGGAACGGTAACCAGCTACATATCTCGCTACTGGCATTTCTCTGAAACATCGACACCTGGCAACTATACCTATAATGCTACCTACACCTTTTTGGCGGCAGATTTGGTTGGCCCCTTTGCGCCAATGTCTGCAAGCTATATATACCTGCCCAACACAACATGGGTGGGCTTACCCTCTACACCGGCAGCAACAAATATTACCGTTACGGGTACTACCCAATCGTTATTTAATGCCGAAGTTACCGGCCGCGTTACGGCAGGCTGCACACCTCCTAACCAACCGGCAGCATTTACAGCATCAACCGCTACGGTTTGTGCAGGCCAACAAAGCGTAACTTATACTGTACCTAACGACCCTAGCGTAACCTATAGCTGGAGTTATAGCGGTACCAACGCCACTATAGTGGGCAGTGGCAACAGCGTTACCGTAAACTTTGCCAACAACGCCACCAGTGGTACATTAAGCGTTACGGCTAACAACGGTTGCGCCAGCACACCCCGCACTATTGCTATTACAGTAGGCCAGGCTATTGGCACACCTATATTTACCACAGGTGCAACTACCTTGTGCGTTGGTGGCACAAGCACTTATACTGCAACGGCAGCTAACTCAAGCAGCATAGCCTATAGCATTGTGGGCAATACGGGTGCTACAATTAATGCAAGCACCGGTTTGGTAAGCAATGTAACCGGCAACTTTACTGTGCAGGCAATAGC
>JANOCJ010000383.1:0-1854 GCA_031412115.1 Flavobacteriales bacterium | reverse complement strand
CACAGGCTATACCAATGTAGTTTGGCTGCCAGGCGGCGAAACCACCACCGCTATTACCGTTTTAGATAGCAATACGTATCAGTTTATTGCCAACCCCGGCACGCCCGGTGTCGATACATCAAACAGTGTTACTACAACCGTACACCCTACACCAACAGAAATTGTAACAGGGCAATATACCATTTGTGGTGGTTGTGCCGATGTTAGCGCACCTCCGGGTTTTGCACATTACTTGTGGGACAATGGCGATACCACCCAAAACACTTGCTGTGATGGCGCATGCGGTTTATATATTACAAACGAGTTTGGCTGTACAGGCTACAGTAGTGGTTATTCAATATTTAACTGGGGTACGCCATCGCCCTTAAATTTAATACTTGAGGCAAATAAGTTAGTGGTTACGCAAGGCGGTAACGGCTACGCTTGGACATTAAACGGAAGTTTTATTACCAATTGGCAAAACAGCTATTATATACCAACCGTAAATGGAAATTATGCCGTAAGGCGCTATAGCCCAACAGGATGCACCAGCTACAGTAACATATATACCCTTACCAATGTTGGGGTTGATGAACAGGCTGCGCAAAGTATTACTGTGTTTCCCAATCCGGCACAATCATCAATCACCCTTA
Organism: Flavobacteriales bacterium; assembly: GCA_031412115.1. Taxonomy (GTDB): domain Bacteria; phylum Bacteroidota; class Bacteroidia; order CAMBQF01; family CAMBQF01; genus CAMBQF01. The sequence continues at coordinate 1,222 of JANOCJ010000383.1, read as the reverse complement.
CAAATAACGGTGCAGATGTGCTTTGGTATACGCTATTTGGTAGCACAGGGAAGCTGATTGTAAGCAAACAAAAAAGCACGGATAAGACTACCGAAATAAACCTTAACCAATTAGAAAATGGCATATACCTATTGCAAATTGAGCAAAACGGATATGTATCGTATCAAAAAATTATCAAGCTATAGTTTGCTTCCACTTAAAAATAATTCTCTGTCTAAACAAAAAACAGAGATATAGTTTATATTTGAATAAATCTATCTAACCATGAGGGCATTATTACTCTTCTCTTTACTACTATTATCAGGCATTGCCGTAGCGCAGCCTTACCAAATAGGGCACCGCACCATAACCTTTGCCGACCCTGCCCGCACAGGTGGTTTTGGCAGTGGTGGTGGCACCGGCCGCCAAATACAATGCGAGGTGTATTACCCCGCCGCATCTACCGCCGATAATGTTGCCATAGTAGGTAGCAACTACCCGGTAGTAGTATTTGGCCACGGCTTTGTAATGGGCTGGGATGCTTACCAAAACGTTTGGGAAGATTTGGTGCCCCTAGGGTATATAGTGGTTTTTCCGCGTACCGAAGGCGGTTTACCGCCTAGCCATGGCGATTTTGGGCTTGATATTGCTTACGTAGCCGAGGCCATGCAAACCCGTGGTGCTACCGACCCTACCTTTTTCTTTTACCAAAAAACAGCCCCTACTACGGCCCTTATGGGCCACTCTATGGGTGGCGGCGCGGCGCATTTAGCTGCTGCCAACAATAGTAACATTACCTGTATAGCAACCTTTGCCCCGGCAGAGACTAACCCATCGGCAGCGGGGGCAGCCGCTAACATAAAAGTGCCTGCGCTTGTTGTTGCCGGTGCTAATGATTGTGTAACTCCCCTAGCAGCGCATGCTGGCCTTATTTACAATGGTATAGGCAGCAAATGTAAAACAATGGCCATACTAACAGGCGCCAGCCATTGCCAGTTTAGCGAGAGTAATTTTAACTGCAACTTTGGCGAGATTACATGTAGCCCAAGCCCTACTATTAGTCGCAGCCAGCAGCATACCAACCAGGCGTTGTATTATATTACCTTTTTAAATAAATATTTAAAGGGAGATTGTAGTGCCAACAGCAATTTTGCAGGCGCTTTGCAAACCGGCACAGGACTAACCAGTTATCAGCAAACGTGCATGACACAGGCAGGTAATGATGTTACCATTTGCCCCAATA
>JANOCJ010000382.1:0-10719 GCA_031412115.1 Flavobacteriales bacterium | reverse complement strand
CTACCTTATTGCATCTTATTATTCCACCGCCGACCGCCGCCGTTTTTTCCCTTCACCCTTTATTTATATAAACTCTATTATTTTTGTAACGTTGTAACAAAAAAAAGGAGTAGAATAGAAAGCCCTGCAAAATTAAGCCGTACAGCGATTTTTAAGCCGTTACAAAAACCGTTACAGTTTACGTTACAGTTTTTTTCAAAATTGTAACAGAATGCACCATAAAGCCCCCGTTACAGTTTTTTACATGGCTGTTACAGTTTTCCCTTAGAACTGTAACGGAAAAAAGTATCTCGTTAATATTTTGTTTGTCAAATGTTTGCAGACAAATTTTGCCTGCCGTTACAGTGTTACAGTTTTTTTTGGATTCTGATTTGTCTTAGAATGACCTTTCGTTTTTAAAAATTGTGGCTCATCTTATTATTATCTCCCTCACAACTATTTTAAATTCCTATTGCCCGGTGCAAATTGCTATTGCTTTTTTGCATTAAATTATTTACACTTCATGGAGTACAATAAGAAAAGCTTTGCCGAGGCCTGCGGAATTTCCCGAAAAACTTTTTGGGAACATCTCAAAACATTGTTAACCGATACCGATTTTAAAAAGAAATTTGGCGAGTACCGCTTCAAAAAGTTCACCTCTGAGCAGGTCGAAATACTAAAGGAATACTTCCCGCTTAATGAGGGGAAATAGGGTGAGGTTGGAGGGGACTATAAGGTGAGGTTAAAGCACTACCCGCAAAAACTTTTAAAACCTTACTGGCGTAGCGTTTTAAAAGGAATAATGGTTTTAGCCGATTTTGAAAAAAAAACCGCTAAAGGTGAGGTTGAAGGGTACTACCCTAAAATAAGTTTAACGTAACTAAGTGTTACTGAGTGTAACTATCTGTTACACGCCCGCGCAGGGGCTCACAATATTTGTAGCCTAAAGTTTTAACAAACACTTTTTAACATGCTACAATTTCTCGCCCGCATTGGCTTATTTTTAAAAGCTATTCTGCCTAAGGCAATACCTATTATTAACGATTTTGTTATTCCCGCTATTAATATAGTTGACTATATAATTGCAGGGGCGCACAAAGACGAAAAAAAATTTCGCGAATTACTGGCATTGCTTATAAAAGACCCTGAGAAAGTGGACGAGGTACTCGCCGCTATTAAGGAGGCCATAAATAATTTAGGCGTTGGTAAAAAATGCCTTGACTGCCCTACGCCTTTAGAAACGATAGAGTGTTTTCTATCCTCTATTAAGAGTATGCCCAAAAGGGCTAAACAGGCGCTTTACCTACACCTTGCCGCCGAGATTTTTAAAATGCTATCAGACAACAGGCAGTTGTCCGATACCGACGCATTAAGCCTTACCCAATTCGCTTTCGAGTTAAAAAAATCAGGCAAGCTGTCTAAAGGTGAGTAACGGCATTGCTAAAATATTAGGCATTGGTGCCTTTGGTTATATCGTCTACGAGGGCGTTAAATTTACGCGTACTGCCAGTGCGGTAAACAACCTCGTTTTCAATTTTGAACGTGTTCAAAATGTAAAAATACAAACGCAGGGTATCTACTCTAAACTAACGGGTGACCTTGTTCTAAAAATTACCAACCCTAGCGGCAAAGACATCAACATTACTCAGCTTTTTGTTGACCTCAAAAAAACGGACGGCATTACGTTTATGCAGATACGCGATACAAGCGGCATCAAAATAACAGGCCGTCAAGTAACCCTTTACACTATTAAAGTAAGTGTGAAGCTTACCAACCTTTTTGTAACTGTATTTGGGGACGTTATAGCCGACCTATTCAAAAAGAAAGATAAATCTGCCACGGCAAAAACAACCTTCTTAAACAAGGTAGTTACCGCTTTACCTAAAGAACTTTTAGCAGAGGGAACAGTCCGCGTTGAGGGCATCCCTGCAGCATTTCCTTTTAGTCAAACAATACCTGTAATAACAAATTAACCATGCTATCATCAAAAAACACTCAGAAAAGGGTTATGGGCGGAACACCCAAAACCTCATTAACCGCAACTGCGACAGCGTCGCAACAAAATTTCACCTTCCCTGAGTTGGTAGGCCGTACCCTGTCGCAGGTGCTAGTATACCAAGAAGGCATATTGCTACAGGCTGCTGAGATTACAAGCCTTACTTCTTCTACAGGTGTATTGCGCTTAGCTACTGGCGCTACCTCAGGTGACGAAATACGTGTTGTTTTACTATAACCTACAAAAACTATAAAATGAAAAATTTAATTCTATCAATACTTTGCTTTGCCTTCGTATTGTCTAGTTACGGACAAACAGGCTACAATCCTATAAAGAAGGCACAACGCTTTAACGCCAATACGTATCACATGGGTAAAATAGGAGTAAACAACCTATCCCCTTTAAAATCGGTAGATATACGAGGCTCGTTGTTAGTCCTTAACACGGATAGTTTTCGCTTAGGTGTATTTAGCGATTTTTACAACGGCACCAACGGCGCTGGCGCTATGTGGAAAAGCGGAAACAACCACGTTGCCTTTAGCGGTGTAGTTAATGTTGGCGGCTTTAAATACCCTATTGCGGCCTACATTTCAGCCGGTAATAAATTAAGTGTAGTACAGCCCGACAGTAATGGGGTAGGAATGTATTATATACTAAACCGTAACAATACATTAGACGGCTTTACTGAATATAAAGCCCAGTCAAACGGTGCACGTATTTGGGGCTATTCTGCAACATTAACCGACCGCCTGTTTTGGGTTCAACGGTTCAACGCAAGCCAGTTTGCACTTACAGTACTTAACAACGGCAAAGTAGGCATAAACGATAGCTTACCCGATTATGAACTCGACATTGCAGGCACTACAGCATCTACGCATTTTATCTGTAAACAGAATGCCAGTGTTATGACTGCCGCCGTTGATACATCGGCGGGCACAGGTGCAACTATTAGTGTTACCGGCAACGACCACGCAGGCAGTATTCAAATTATAACAGGCAGTTCACCGGCAGCCTCTGGGCACGTTGCCCGAATAACTTACACTCTACCCTTTCCGAGTGGTTTTTCGTCTGTAGTATTAACACCAAAGAACGCGGCTACGGCTGCAATTAGTGGGAATAAAAGTGTATACGCAATAGCCGGAGGCGACTACTTCGACATTTACGCAGGTACTACAGCATTGACCAACGGCGTAAACTATTCGTGGAACTATGTAGTAATGCGCTAATGTACGCCCCTACAAACCATACAAACCCCTTTACGGGTGCTAAACTTGGCTTTGTCGGCCTTGTAGTTTTTTGCTTTAATCGCCTACTACTGCAACACACAACTATTGATTTTGACATGGCAAGCCTATTAACCGCAGTGACATACGCAATACTAACTACAGTAGCAGGTCATGTAACAACATTCGTAGTAAAGAGGCTAGGTAAAAAACCTTTCTTCAAAAGGGTACTAAAATTTTTAAAACTGGATAAGGAATAATGCTACAAACTTGGAACTATGTTAAACGCCGTGTAGGTGGAAGTGGCGCGGGTTCTTACCCTGCAGGCGGTTGGGCATTTAACAACCTTACTCCTGATATTGGCACCGCCTTTACTCAAGGGATTGGCGATACAGCCTTTTATAATTTCAATGTAGACCGCTTGGACTATCCCGGCGATATTGCCTACAGCATTACCGGCCTGCCTGCAGGTGTTACGATTACAAGTAACTCTCCTAGCGGACGTTTAGAGACGGGTAATAGTGAGAAAGAATTTTCACTTGTCTACGACGGTTCAACCGCTACAGGTAGCTATTCTTTCACTGTTACCGCTACAGGTGGCGGCATTAGCCATACGACTACTATAACCTTTCAAATCATAGCTGCCTAATGGATAGCACCGAAAACATAGGGGCGGCGGAAATACTTTCTGCAAATGGCAAAAACCTTGATTTTGCAGGGTGGAAACCTACTTATGCATTTTTACCGTCTTACGACCATTTAATTGATTCGGACGGCTATTACAATGAAAAGCTTTGGAAAGGGGCTGGCTATGACCTAAAGGTTACCATAGCCGCGATAAAAAAATCGGTAAAAAATTGCGGTTGGCAGGTGCGAAAACTTGCCGCCCACCTAAAAGCCGAAACCTACGGGCAGTCATGCTTCAACGTGTGGCACTTCATGAAAGTAAACATGAAGTACAGCTACGACGATTTTGGCAAAGAACAGGTACGGGACCCGGACCGTTCCTGGCATGACCGCAACGGAAGAGGTATCGACTGCGAAGACATGGCCATTTTCGCTAACTGCCTGCTTAATGAAATGTATGGCGCATTACCTGCGCACTTACAGCAGATAGTAGGTTTTAGCGGCGGTACAGGTTGGCAACATATTTATTTTGTCGCCAAAGGAATTGTAGTAGATGCGGTAATGAATAACTACGGGCAGCACCCGGATAACATCACACGACGTATGGAAATTTTTGCTTTACACGGTGTCCCAAAAGACACCTCGAAATCTATTGCAGGCCTTGGAGCCTTAGCCCCTGCCAATGATTTAACTACTCAGCTTATAGCCGAGCAGACCAAAGAATTGGCACGGTTGAAAAAAATTAAAAGCCCTAAGCACCAAGACCTGAAAGAACTTAGGAAACTCCGGCTTTGCATTCTTGCGAATGGCACGCCCGAGCAAAGCAAGATTGTACAAATAATGCCAATGGTTAAGGATATTAACCACGATGGGCATTACATATTTAAAGAAGACATCTACAACCGCGCATACTACGAGCCCGACCAACTAGACTTGAACGCATTGTCTGAAACGGACAAAGCGAAAGTAAATAGCTTCGTTAAGATGTTAGCGGGTGTAGATGACCTTGGCGCTATTGACGATAGTGACGTTGAAGACTACACTATCGGAAAAAAAGCAAAAAAAGCCGGAGCTAAACCAACCGATGGCAAAGAGAAAAAGCCGAAAAACAACATCTTTAAAAAGATTGTTAAGGCCGTTAAAAAAGTAGCCCCGCCCTTGGTTGCAGCGCGTAACGCCTTCCTTTTGGCAATGAAATTAAACTTTGGCGGCATTGCTAGTAAAGCAAAAACAGCTATGGGCGCTAAAGTACCTGGCCATAAAAATGCTTATGACAAGTTCAAAAAACTATTTGTACAAAGGCTAGGTGGCAGCGAAAAGGCTTTAAAGAAAGCTATTGATAAGGGGTACAAGAAAAAACCGCTATTCAAAAAACTGAAAGGCAAAAAACTGAATGGCATTGAAGGCGTGGACTACGTTACTATGGAGGGCGTGTATGGTTTAGGCGAGATTGCTTTGGCTGCCTCACTTGCCGCCGCCGCACCCCTACTTATTGCTGCAGTAAAAATCTTTAAAGATTCAGGTTTAATTAAAGACGGTGAGGACGGTGATATTACAGCGTCGCTTGAAAACGGGGGAGAAATCGCCGTTGACCAAAGCAACACTTTCGCCACGGCGGAAGATGCTAAAACCGCAAACGATGTTAGTACAGCAGCCGAAAATGAACCCGGCGGCGATGGCGAGGACAAAACCAAGAAGTATTTAATGTGGGGCGGCGGTGCTTTAGCCCTAATAGGTATAGGATATTTTGCCACCCGTGGCAAGTAATTCAATAAAAGTTCAACTATTAAAATTTAAAACAAAATGGCTACGAAAATGAAGTTTTTGCGGAAACAACCAATGAAAGATATTGGGGCTCGTTTCCTTAATCGTGGTGCCAGTTACGCAGGAACAGGCGGAGCTGCATTGTTAAGTAATACTGTTCTAAAAGACAAGCAAGAAAAGTGGCACGGCCCCGGATTCCTGTTACTTGACGGTTTGGCTACAGCCTTTTTAGAAGACGGTCCAATTTGCGCAGGTGTGCAAGGTATGGGTAACTACGGCTTCTTAAAAACTATTGGCGAGTTTGCCCCTGCTACTAAAGACAAGCTAGGCCTTTCAGGTGTAGGTGCTGAAGAAAGCGGCAAAGAATACGACGGTAAACCCGATTGGGCAAAACTATCTGCCAATGCTGACCGCGCCGGACGTGGTGGCGAAGAAGGTACTGCAGGTACTGACGACGAAGGCACAGACGGCTATGATGACGAAGGCACAGACGGCTATGATGACGAAGGTACTGACGGCTATGATGACGAAGGTACTGACGGTACTGACGATGTTGACTTTGACTAAACGCCGTCAAAACTTTCTGCCGGCCGCGAACCTGGCTTCGCATTATGACGGCAAAAAGTAAAGCTGCAGCCTTGGCGCCGGGCAAAAAATGACGCCAAAGCAATACAAGTAAATTTTTAAACAACCATAAAAACAAAAATTCCAAATGGAAAAAGACATCAACTCAGCAGTTGACGCCCTATTCGGCGAAGACTTAACAGCCAACGACGAACGCGAAATGGCTGGCTTAGGTGCTACAAAAGCACAAATGAACCGCGCACACATGCAAATAGCTAAGAAATTTGCTAACCGTAAAGTGCAAAAGGCTTTTAAAAACAGTATTCTTCGCCCCGAAGAAAAATACCTGTTGGCAAACAAGGACCGTTTGTCGCCTGAAATGCAAAAAGCTATTGCCGATAAATCGGCCGTGCTTCGCGAAGGCCACTACTACAACCGCCGCATAGTTGTGCCATCGGTTGATAAGGAGTTTTCGTTGATAGATAGCAATGTGGCTACAGCACCCGGCCTTAAAAACGTTACCAAAGAAGGTTATATCGACCCCGGTACTTCGTTTCAGGTGGAGCGCCTGAAACTAAGTGTAGCCTACCATGCTACTAATACTAACCCCGACGAGCAAATCTACACCAATGCGTTAGATGCTGAAACAGGCGGTACTACCCCGCTTACCATTCCTGCAGCTATATTAAACGCTGACGTAGAATTTTTAATTGGCAGCCGTGTAATACACAAAGATTCTGTGTCGCGTTTCTTCCGCGATTCATTATCTGTTGCCAGTAAAATTCAAGGCAGCGACGACTCTTTCCGCCTTAAACGCCCTGAGTTGGTTGCAGACAACCAAACGCTACAAGTACGTTTAATTTTCCCTAAAAACGTTACTGCCCCAACAGGCAACTGGTTTTTAAGTGCTGACTGGTTTGGTTCTTCAATCCGCATTGCCGGACAAGCATAGTGCAAAACAGTTCTTTGATTTTTCTATAATACTACAGGGAAGGCTGCTAAAACAGCCTTCCCTTAATTAAAAAAGCCATGAGCAAACAAGCAAGAAAACGTAATCAGGTAGTTGAAATAACTATCCCTGTTGGTACAACAGCAGGCGAGGTAAAAACTTTCCCTGTTACCATTGATAAAGAATACAGTAAAATTATTGGCTACAAATCAGAGGAAGTAAGCAACCCTGCAACTTTTGATTATGCTATAGGTATTCGCAACGAAGCGGGCTACTTAACCGATATGGTAATGGCTAACCATTTGCAAACTAACCCCGCTACCCCTATGGATAAACGCTATATGGAAACAGATGCGCCGGGCGGTGGTATTAACTACGTTATAGAGTATAAACCTTTGCAAACTGTTACAGCAGGTAATGCTATTGTGTTTCAGGTTGTATTCTCTTTAGAAAAATAACCATGACAGCCGATATAATCGTTATAGCAGATAACCTTATTAAAAGGTTAGGTATAGTAAACCCGGAAATAGACGTTAAGCAGTTTGAACTTGACGGCCTAAGCGGGGAACTAAACGCAGGCGACTATTGGCTAATACTTGCTAATTGGCAAGTACGTTTACAAAATACTACAGGTACTCCCTTTGATATTGGGTTCGGTGCTCAGCTTGAAATAGGAATGGGAGACTATTCCAACATGGTAAAATCTACATTTATAGACAGCGTTACTCCTATAAGCGGTAATGATTATTTCCAGTGCAGTTATAAAAGCGTTATAGGCATCTACAAAGGTGCTACCGTTAAATATGGCATTACTCCCAAAATTACCAATAGCTATGTAAGTTCAACCATACAAGGAATAATAATAAAATCTAAAAGCCAATGATTACCAGTTTAGACAAACTAATTGAAAAAATGGAGCGTACCAGCAAATATTGTTGGAAGCTCTATTTATATAAAGACTACCGCACCAAAGAAAAATACGAAGAGTATTTGGAAGGTGAAGGTGGTGAAGAAGGAAAAAAAGTAGTTCCAGAAGTTGCTATCAATGCGCTACGTACTGCCGTTGATTCAATGGAAAATTCAGAAGGTGCAAGGTGGTATGTAGAAATACAAAGCACGAAAAACAGCAACGGCGATTCAGTCCTAAAACAGGATATGACAAAAACCGGGGCTTTTGTACCGTACTCGTCGGCTTCTTCTTCTTCAACCAAAACAGAACCAAAAGCTACAGAAAGTTTTAGTGGTTTAGGTATGTTGGGCCAACTCGAAATGAGCAGGCTTAACGGCATTCAGGAAGATTTGCGCAACGAAAAAAATATCATGCTGCAGCGCGAGTTGGAACTGCAAAATAAAGTCGAAGCCCTTCACCATGATAAGCTAGTGTATGCAGGTGAAAAAGCCTCATTCGAGGCGGAAAAGAAATCGTGGGAATTGCGGAAAAAAGATAAAGAGGACTGGTGGAAAAAAGAGGAAGAAAAGTTCAACAGCAAAACGGAAAGACTGGCTGCAGGTGGCGATATACTGCTAGGCAAAATTGCTAATGCTGCAGGCCTAAGTGAAAACGGTGCTAAAACTCTTAGCGGCATTGCAGGCGAGAATGCCAACGAGGAGGAGTTCACCAAAGAAGAAAAACTGATTGCTTCTATAGCTGATAATATTTCAGGAAAAAATTTAGTAGAGGAAGAAATTCTACAGGTTGGAATAGCTGTAGAAAGAACCTGTGAAGACATTATTAAAAAACGTAAAGCCGAATAATCATGAGCAAATTTTTAAACCGCAATACAACGCCTGTAGAGAAGGTGGATATTGAAGTTACTGTAAAAGTATCTGTACCGAAAGGGAAAGAAGAACAGGTAAAAGCCGACTTGCAGGCGATAGTAAATAAAGCCTCTGCAAGCGAAATAAATATCCTTCGCAGGGTATGCGATAACCCCTTAGTAAAGTCGCAGGCTATAGCGAAAGCAAAAGAGTACGTTTAACCTTTAACACCATAAAACAATGGCAACTGCAAAAATTAAAAAACCGACATTAAAAAAATTACCCCGCCCCCCTAAAGCCTCTGAGCCAATAGCAAAGTGGGAAAAATGGGAAAAAGATTGTTCTGCCATAGCTAGGGAGAACGAGAAAACCTTGAAGCCCTATAACGATGCTATAAAAGCTAAGGAACAGGCCAAGAAAAAAGGCACTACCGAAAAAGAGCGTAAAGCAAAACTGCTAACTAAAGTAAAAGGATTTAGTGGATTTGGTGGCTTCCGTAAGGCCGCTAAAAAGAAATAGAGTTAGGGGATAACGCACGGTTTGTAGCGGGCGGGTTTTTTAATTGGCTTTAGATTTTCCCGCCCCGCATTCCGGTTTAACCTGACGGCAAAACTTTGTCCAGGTACAAAGTGGCCACAACCGAAAAGCCGTCAAATGTTCCCGAGCTCAGCTCGACCGGCAGCGAAGATTGACGGCAAAAATAAAAGCTGCAGCCCGGCGCCGGGTAAAAAAATGACATCAAAAAACAGGCTATGGCTTTTATAGAATTTCCCCTCGGGCAAAACATTATCAAAGAATATAAGCTTACTGCAGGTAAAAACGGGGCTAATGTTCGTGTAGCGCCGGGTACTAGCGCACCAATCCTTATTACCAAAAAAGCTAACGAGTATATCGGCAGGCCTTCGGGCATTGCGATTGATGATACCAACACCGAAAATATTTGGATTAAGGTTGCTGTAGGGAGTAATAAAATCGGGTACATTTCTAAAACCGTAATTAAAAAAGAATATCCGACGTTTGATTCGGCTATGACTGCAGAGTTCCTTTCGACCTACGCAGATGCGGCCTCAAAGCAAAAAATCAAACAAGCCATTCTTAATACTGTAATTAAGAACGATAAGGAAATTTTTATCCGCACACTTGCCAGTGCAAAAAATATTGAAAAGCTAAAAGCGAAAGGCATTAACGTAGATAAGGAAACGGCTACGCTAAAAGGCCTTGCGCAACGCTTTAATGCACGTCAAAAGTTTATTAAGGATAATACTAAATCTTACCAGTTGGGAACTTGGGACAGTATTAAAAAGGGCTATGGCGATTTAATAAACTGGTTTGGCCTAGGTTATACCAACAGGCAGTTTACAGGGCTTGGTGTTATACCTATTATTGTTTTGGTGGTTTGTGTTGTGCTTGCTATAGCTGCTACTGCAGCTAACATATACGCATTACAACCCAAATACGAGGAGGGTAAGAAAGACTTAAAAATTTCAGAAGATTTAGAGAAGGCCCTAAATACACTCGACCCGAAAACACGCGAAGCCGTTGTTAAGAACTTGGAAACCCAAATCGACGACGCTTATAATGCCGGAAAGAAAAACGAATGGTGGAAGGACAAAGGCGGGCTTATTAAAAACGTTGCTTTAATTGGTGGCGGCGTTCTACTGGTAACATGGGCAATTCCAAAAGCTACTGCAGTTACAAAACGTAATTACGCTGCATAATGGCTATTACCAAAGCCATACAGGATAAATTCATCGAAGATTTTATCGACGTTGCTATTGCTGCCGGGGAAATGTTTGGCATTAACCCGCTTATTATACTGGCTCAGGCTGCAATAGAATCTGCGTGGGGTACTTCTAAAA
>JANOCJ010000381.1:0-5133 GCA_031412115.1 Flavobacteriales bacterium | reverse complement strand
CCTTTAGCTAATACAAAATTAGGCTCCAGTTTAAGGGCTTCGTTAAAGTTAAGTTTAGCGTTGGCAAGGTCGTTAACTTCGTAAGCAACCATACCCAGCATATTGTACAATGCAGCTCTCATCGGCACTTCCTGGCGCTGGCCACGGTCCATGTTGATAGAGATTTTTTCTTTATCAGCATCGGGGCTTTTTAGCAGGGTGTTGATAGATAAGGTACACTCGCCAAAGCGTTTTAGTACATATTGCATAGATGCAACTTTGTACATATGGTAAGGCTTACCGGTAGCTTTGTACAGTTTCTCATAATCATCCAAGGCCTCCTTGTATAAGCCCAATGCCTCTTGCGACATGGCCGATACCTCTAGTATAGGGGTATTGTTAGGATTATCTTTCAAAATATCGCGGGCTACGCTAAGTGCTTGCACATTGCCGCCCAGCTCTACATATATATAAGCAAGGGTATCTTTATAGGCTTTCAAATCGGGCCTTAAAACAATAATTTGGTTTAGGGCATAAGCCGCCGAAGCAAAGTCGGCATAGCGCAATGATTGATGAAAAACACCAACAGCATCATCAAATGAGTTATTAACTGCGGCTTTAGTTTCAACAGGGGCAGTGGTTGTAGTAGTAGTGGCTTCTTCTTTTCCTTTTTTGCCTTTGGCTCCTGTTTGGGCAAAAAGGCCGGTAACGCTAATAGACAATAATGCAGTAACTAATAGAACGGTAGTTTTTTTCATTTCGGTTGGTTGGTGAATTTTATTTTTCGGTATATATCCAGGCTTTGGCATTAAGCGGTGCCTGCAACAGGCCGATGTATTCTTTGGCGCTGTTTAATGAGTAAAACGATGCTATACCTACTTTATACATATCGTCGTTACCCTTTTTATCAATAATGAAGGTATCAAAGCCTTGGGCTTTCAACTTGTCGGCATATTTCTCCGCCTTCTCTTTTTCAGCGTACGATGCAGCAATAATATGGATGTCGGCATTTGCAATTACCGGCATTATAATTTTGGCTGGGACAGCCTGCGGTTGCACAACTTCGGGTTTTGCTTCGGGCTGTATACCCTCGGGTACTACAACTACTGCTCGGGCTTCTACAACATTAACAACAACCGGGGCAACCATAACGTTTTTATCAACAGTTTTTTCTACCAATTTACCGCAATTTTCAGCATCGGTAGCGGGGGAAAAAAAAGCGGCCATAGCGGCCATTTTATCGGCTTGGGTAGCGCCTATACCTATTATGGTTGATGCTAACGCAACAATCAAAACAAAGCCTAAAGCAGCCACAATACTTTTGGGCGACTTACGGCTTTTAACTGTACGGGCCGGATGTTGTATTACACGGTCAACCTTTGGCTGTTCTCGGCGGGTAGTAGTTTTAGTATCAATAGGCAGGCTTTGAAATTCATCTAAGCCAAAAGAGTCGTACAAGTAATTTACCGAATGGTCTTGCGTAAAGTTGATGTTACCTTCAAAATCGGCTTGCAAAAAGCCCAGTTCAGCAAAAACAACTTTATTGCGGTTGCGCAGGGCATTATCGGTTTGGCGCACAAACTGCTCTATACGGGCTACAGCCTCGCTATAAGTAATATTGTGTTGAAGTACTAAGGCGTTGGCAAGCAAGCCATCATTCGCCGTAAGGCTACGGTTAAACAGTATAGCCTTGTATGGCGGGGCAAAGGTGTGGCGGCCGGGGTGTATAGCCGCGCCCTTTGGGTTGGCAATAAAGCCCCCAAAGCCTGGTATAATTACACAGTTGTGTTGTGTAAGTAACTTACCGGTTATACGTTCAATATCCATTACCTGCAAAAATAAAAAAATAAGCGTTGGCTATACCATTGTGTTAGCTTTTTGCAGGTCACGGTTAGTATCCACTGCAAAGCCTTCATATTCAGTTAATTGTGTGTTAATTTGATAGCCATTTTCAAGCCAACGGAGTTGTTCCAGCAGTTCAGCCTCTTCTAAAACCGATGGTTTTAGCGCTACTAGCTTTTCTAATGTGTGATAGCGATAGGCGTATATACCAATATGTTTGTAAAAAGTATGGTGGTTTAGCCACTTTTCAGGCGCATGATTGCGTATAAAAGGAATGGGGGCGCGGCTAAAGTATAAAGCGTTGCCGGTAGTGCTTGTTAACACCTTGGCGGTATCGGGGCTAAACAAATCTTGAAAAATGGTAATCTTTTTTATTAGCGTGGCAATTTCAATTTCGTCATTTGCAAAAGCGCCTGCCAGCAAATCAATCAGCGTGGGGTCAATAAAAGGCTCGTCGCCCTGTATGTTTATAATTACGGCGTTTTCGGCATCGGCACCAAAAAGTTTTTGGGCAGCTTCAAAACAACGGTCGGTACCGCTGGGGTGGCCGGCATCAGTCATAACTACATTGCCACCAAACTTAGTAACGGCATTGTATATCCGTTCATCGTCGGTAGCAACGGCCAAGCCACCAAGCACATTAGCTTTTTGGCATTGCTCATACACGCGCTGTATCATAGGCACGCCGCCTATTAAAGCAAGGGGTTTGCCGGGTAAGCGCGATGATGAATAACGCGCCGGGATGATGCCAAAAAATTTTACCATATTTTTTATTAAATAGGCTACAAGCCAATAATATTTTGTAGTAACTTTCGTCTCTATCTCAAAAGCTTCAGTTTACTCCATTAATTTAAAAAACCACAAACATCGCAAAGTAATATTTAAAATGAAGAAAACCATTCTCCTATTTGTATTTTTATTGCCCGCCCTTGTGCAGGCCCAAATGACGGTAGACATGCTGTTTACCAAAATGTCGTTTGCTATCGTATCGCTAAAAACGGCTTCGTATTCATTTAACAAGACGGAACGTTTTAACGGCGTAATGCGCAAAGGCACTATTGAAACGCATTTGCAGGCTATTCCTTTTAAAGTGTATTTAAAAGTTACCGCACCTGAGGATGATGTCGGAACTGAAATTTTATATGTAGAAGGTGAGCGCGGCGGCGAATGTTTGGTAAACCCCAACATGGTTCCGTTTAATGTAAACCTTAGCCCCTGTAGCGATAAAATTGTTGGTAAAGAACACCACACGCTTTTTCAAACAGGCTTTACTTATATTAAAAGTATTTTGCTGCAAATGAAAAAAGAGTACCAAGCCAAAATTGCCGAGTACTGCACCCTTACCGATTATACTTGGAATGGAAAGCCGGTACATAAACTGGAGATTAACTTTCCTGATTTTGCCTATGTAAACTATACTGTGCTAGCCGGCGAAGACCTGGTTAAAATTGCCCGCAAAAAATATATTAATGAATATATGATTAAAGAGTTTAACAAGCTTAAAGCATACGATGCCGTTAAAGCAGGGCAGGTAATTAAAATACCTAACGTGTATGCTAAAAAAGCGGTTTTCTATTTTGATAAAGCCAACTTTTTGCCGGTATTTCAGCAAATGAGTGATGATAAAGGCTTGTTTGAAGAATACAGCTTTTTCAACCTAAAAATAAACCCAACATTTCCTGCCGGGGAGTTTACTAAAGGCTATGCCGGGTACGATTTTTAATCAGCCCTAAATATAATATTGCAAAGCCCCGCTTACTTGATAGGCGGGGCTTTTTGTTAGGCATTATTTACCTCAACCCCCTACCCCCTTCTCCTAAAGAAGAAGGGGAGATTGTCTTTGGATTTGCCTTTCTACAGACAGGCCGCGCCGGAGGCGCTAATATTCTCAACCGGCTCTCAACTCTCGGCTCTCCTCTAAAATACCTAATTTAGCCCCAATGAAAATTTTGTTGCTTGATAACTTTGATAGCTTTACCTACAACCTGTATCAATACGCTGCGCAATATGCCGATGTTACTGTTGTGCGCAACGATGTGCTTACGCTGGATGAAGCTGCACTATACGATGGCTTTATACTATCGCCGGGGCCGGGTTTGCCAAAGGATGCAGGCATAATGCCAAAACTCATCAGGCAGTATTATATGGCAAAGCCTATGTTAGGCGTGTGCTTGGGTATGCAAGCTATTGCCGAAAATTTTGGCGGTAAACTTATTAACCTGGAGAAAGTATACCATGGCATAAAACGCCCGGTAACAGTTACTAAGGCTGATGATGCACTGTTTAAAAACATCCCCAAAACATTTAATGCCGGGCGTTACCACTCGTGGGCGGTTGATGCTACGCAGCTACCCTCGGGCATTGAAATAACGGCTACTGATGACGACGGTGTGCCTATGGCGCTTACGCACAAAACATTCCCCGTAAAGGGCGTGCAGTTTCACCCTGAAAGTATAATGACGGAACATGGCCTGCAACTTGTGCAGAATTTTGTTGCAATGCTATAACTAACAGTTGTCTGCAAAAAAATTGCTTTATTTGCATTCAATGTCGTACACGCCCGGTTTACATATTATAGCTTAATTTGAAAGTAAGCATATTGATAAATTAACCTACAGTTCAGTATTTAAATTTTTTGTAGACAATGCTATTGAAACCCACGGTTTAAACAAGCTGGGCGAATTTTACCACGACTTTGAAAATGGCGGTTTTACGGCCGTTGTTTGCCTTACCGAAAGCCATATTGCCATACATACATGGCCTGAATATAACAGGGTAACCTACGATGTTTTTTTATCGAACTACATGCATGTAAACAATGGTAAGGCCGAGGCTATAGCTGCCGAACTGGAGCAATTGTTTGAAGCCGAAAAAGTAACCCAAAACCGCATAGAACGCTAGGCATGGAATCGGCACTAATATACCGGGCTACCTGCACCAACTGCGGCAACAGCGAGCAGTTTGTAAACACCTTCTCCTACTTTAAAGTATGCAGCAACTGCAGGCATACCGTTTACCGCGATACTACCGAAGGCAAAGAGGTAATTAATCACCATACCCCGCCCGAAGATTTTTCTATTATAAAAATAGGCACTAAAGGCAAGTATAATGATGAGGATTTTACCGTTATAGGCCGCAGCCGCATACAGCTAAACAACGGCTTTTTAAATTTCTGGTACTTACAATCGACCACCAACAAACCCCTACCCTACTTTATTGCCGAGGGCATGACAGGCTATGCCTACGTAATGTTGCCCGCTGTAAGCCTAACGATATCGCCGGTACGCCATTGGTTGCGGCCAAAACTTACGT
>JANOCJ010000380.1:0-17953 GCA_031412115.1 Flavobacteriales bacterium | reverse complement strand
TTATGGCTGTGCGGGTATATACCGTAAGGCCGTTATGCTCAATATGGTATTTTATCAATCCTGCGGCGGCCTTATAAGGGTCAATTTGCATGGCATCGGCATGGTACAAAGCGTTGGTGCGATTAATGCCGTATTCTGTTTTTAGCGTGGCATTATCCAACACCACCACATTAAAGCCATGTTTGGTGCGTAGGGTATATTCGCGCTCAACCTCTTTAGCGCCGCGCCTGTTGCTGGCTAGGTACATAGACGATTTATCTTGCACATCGGCATCAACGCCGGTGTCT
Organism: Flavobacteriales bacterium; assembly: GCA_031412115.1. Lineage (GTDB taxonomy): Bacteria > Bacteroidota > Bacteroidia > CAMBQF01 > CAMBQF01 > CAMBQF01. The sequence goes on along the minus strand of JANOCJ010000380.1, from coordinate 17,666 downwards.
TTCAATACCTGGCGCAAACTGTTTACCGCATCAAAACCGCCTTGGTAGCAGTCGGCAGCAAATTGCTCCGAGTATTTTTTAGCCAAATCATAAAATGGCATATCAAGTTCGTAGTTAACATGGGCGGTGCTGGCCCAGGTGCTGCCGCTGCTAAGCATGCGTTTATCTATAATAGTGCATTTAAAGCCTGCTGTGCATAGCTGATGTGCCATAAGTGCGCCGCTAATGCCCGAACCTATGATAACTATGTCCTCATTAAGCAAATCGTTGCTAAGCTTCGGAAAATCGGCCAAGAGGCCATTTTTTACCATCCAATACGGGTGGCCTGATCGTAAATCCATGCAGGAAAACAACAGGTTGAGGGAGAATGTTGACGAGATTTTTTACTCTCCCTTTTAAAGGGAGTACCCGAATGAAATGAGGGGGAGGGATTGTCATCCTGATTGCCTGCCCCGTGCTTGACACGGGGATTCAGTATCTAAATCTAAACCGCTTTTAATCATTAATAAAAAATCAACCTGCCGTCATCTATCAGGTCAAAATCTTTGCCAACGTTAAGCTGTAGGCACCCGCCGTACGGCAAACGGCCTATGGTAATTTTGCGAATAATCTGCTCGTGTTTTACCGTTAGCACCACCAGGTTTGGGTCGTTAGCATCAAAGCCCGGCTTGTTTTTATAAATGTGTTTTGGGTAATAGTAAAAAACAGTTGTTTCGCCGTTATCCAAGGTATAGGTGTAATTATCGTAGCCGGGCGCTGCCAAAGTGTATTCTACATCATTTAAGCCGGTTTGGTTTTGCATTTTAACATATACCCGCCTTTCTATCTCGCCCAAAGCAAATACCACCCCAACTACAGCCGGAATATTTATAAGGATAACCAAAAAGCCACCCAGGCTGTATTTTAAATAATTGGTTTTATTTCTTAGCAGCACAATAAGCATAAAAAGCAACCCAAGGCAGGCCGTGAAAAATGAAAATATCATCCACATTAAGGCATAGCCTTCCATCTCTTTAAAGTCTTCGCCGTAAAAAGCCCTTTGCGCCCACCAGTAAAAAAAGATGGATAGGCCGCCCAGCAGCGGAACGATGCCACACAATAGGCCAGTTTTATAGAGGATTTTGCTTTTCAAAAACGAGGGGTGTTTGCTATATCAAAGCTATAAAAAAGCATAACGGTAGGAGGGAGGAAGTATTGTGTGGGAATAAAAATCAGAAGAAAAACTCTCCCTTGTAAAGGGAGTACCTCGCGCAGCGAGGGGAGGGATTGTCATCTTGAACTAGATTCAGGATCTAATGTTAGCCACTACAGTTACTTCATTGCCTGCGGCGCTTGTCTGCCAACGGCTTGTTCCTTTGGCTAGATACAGGAATATTAATTCATTGCACTTATTATCCTGTTCCACATTTCTTTATGCTCAAATTTTAATGCATTATCATTTTCTAGCAAGTTTACATAGTTATTTACAAACTCAAAAGGGTCATTCAATAATCGCAAGTAATATTTCAATGTTGGCATAATTCCATTTACTATTAGTTGACAGCCATGGACATTTTTAATCCGTTGAATTTCTGCATTTATTTTTACTAATTCATCTTTATCTGTTGATGCAGTTGAAAGAATATAATAACGAGAAACAGGGGTAGTTTGGAATTTAGCATACGCATCTTGAACTATTTGAAGAGTTATTTGCATATCATATTTTACTTCCACAGCCTCAAATTCCCTTTCTTTTTCATCCAAAATATCAATATCTCCAATTCGCCCACTGCTTTTATCTGATGATGTATGGCTTTCTATATCTAAAAGCTGCTTATTCTCAAATCGTTTAGTTTCATTAATTAGACATTGATAAGCAGCATAAATTGCAATAACAGGTAGTCTTGATGCTCCTTCGGCTATATAACTACCGTTAAAATGTTTGTCTAGTAAATCTAATATAGTATGTATAGAAAGAGTAGTAGGTTTTGCTAAATCAATAGTTTGCTTGTTCCGCTTTATAATTAATCCTTGAAATACATAGCTTAAATATTTAATACAATCTGCACCGTTTTCTACATTATCTAATAATTGAAGAAATACTGGTTTTAACTCTTTTGGCGAAATAGCTCCCGAATAATTTTTGTCATAAGGAACTTTTTGTTCTAGCGCTCTTGTAAGCCAACCACTATCAGACATTGCAGGAAACTTACGTGATTTCATAAAAGGGGTAATAAATTTTGTGTCAAAAGTTCTTCCTGAATATCCCCCTTCAATACTTACTTGATGTTTCCTTATGTCTTGTTGAGGATGGCTGATTTTATATACTAGACTAGTTATAAGCACAGTTAATACAGCTTTTGCTTGTTCAGAATATTGTAAAACAATATCGAGCAATTCTTTCTCAGTTTGTCCAAGATTAGATGTTATTGTTTCTTTTGAACCAACAATAGACATTGCAGTATCATATTGCTGAGTTAAAAATTCTGTAGGTGTTAGTTGCTTAGCCATTATAATAATTGTTGCTTAATTTCTCGTGATATTTCTTTTATCATTGGTATACATACCGAATTGCCTATTTGTCTATATAATTCGGATAGATTATTAATCATCTTAAACTTGTTTGGAAACCCCATAATATTATAACATTCCTTAATGGTTAATTTCCTAACTTCTCCATCATGATAAATCCAAAACCTGCCAGATGTCTCCTGCGAAGGTAAGGCAGGGTGAATGCCATCTGTAGAATAAATCCGGTTTGGCTGTTTATGCACTCTAGATAAATTTTCCGTACCCGGTCTTACACCAGCTTTCCTAATAGTTTTATTTCGGTATCCTATAAAAATCAACCCACTATCTTGAACTTTGTAATCATCAATTAATGTATAGGGTTCATTTAAGTATTCAAAATCGGCATCTTTTTCAAGAAAATTTTTAAGGGTTTGTTTTGGTTTAGTTTTGATTTTAGAAAAGTCGAATTTTTTTGTTTTATGTCCAATTATAATTATTCTTTCACGATTTTGAGGTACTCCAAAATCTGATGCGTTTAATACCTGAGTAGAAACGATATAGCCAAGGCCTTCTAGGTCCTTTATAATGACTTTAAGTGTATTGCCACCGTCATGGTGTAATAAATGCTTAACATTTTCAAGAAAGACAACCGTTGGCTGTCTCATTTCAATAATTTTAAAAACATTATATATTAGAGTACCTCTGGTATCTTCAAAACCCTTCATTTTACCTGAAATACTAAAAGGTTGACATGGAAATCCAGCTGTTAATACATCATGTTTGGGTACAATATTCAGATCTAATTTTGTTATATCACCAAAAGGAACCTCTCCAAAATTTAATTCATAAGCCCTTTGAGCGTGAAAATTAAACTCAGAAGTAAAAATGCACTTGCCATTTAGTTCTTGCAGAGGTATTCTAAACCCCCCTATCCCAGCAAATAAATCAATAAAAGTAAAGTCATAATCAACAGGAGGGGGAAAGGGAACATCAAATTTTATAGGAAGCAATTGTTGCATTTGTGGCTCGGCGGCCAAGCTCAACTCCTCGGATATTAATGATAAGTAATCTGTTGCAGGTTTTTTGTAGTGCTGTGAAACACCATTGACATGATTTTGAAAGTAATGGGTAAGATGAGCTAATCCATTATCCTCATCCCTACCCACCTCAATCTTTAGCTTTTTTTTAATTGCCGAATACTTAACCATTATATTGAATTCTAGTTGAAAATTTCCAAGCTGCAATTTCATAATAAATAATAAATGAAGTTTACCCCAAGGGTTAAATTTATCAACTATAAACCCCGAAAAGCCACAAATCCTACCAATCTTAAGTCCAAAACACTATCTTTGCGCGTTTTAAAAATCCACCTTAATGAGCTTATTAGTTATTGGTACCGTGGCCTTTGATGCCATTGAAACGCCTTTTGGCAAAACAGATAAAATTATTGGCGGCGCGGCTACCTATGCGGGTTTGGCGGCTTCGTACTTTAAAAAGAAAGGCATCAATTTGGTGTCGGTTGTAGGGTACGATTTTCCTAAAGAAACCCTTGACTTGTTCAACGCCCACGGCATTAATACCGACGGTATTGAGATTAAGGCTGACGAGAAAACTTTCTTCTGGAGTGGTAAATATCACAACGATATGAACACCCGCGATACGCTGGATACCCAGCTAAACGTGTTGGCTACGTTTGAGCCTAAAGTGCCTGAAAGCTACCAAGATTGCGACTTTTTGATGCTGGGCAACCTTATGCCTAAGCTGCAAATGGAGGTGATTAACCAAATGCACACCCGCCCAAAACTAATTGTAATGGACACCATGAATTTTTGGATGGACATTGCCATGGACGATTTGAAAGAAACCATGAAAATGGTTGACGTGCTTACCATTAACGATGAGGAAGCCCGCCTATTATCTAAAGAATATTCGCTGGTAAAAGCGGCCCAAAAAATATTGCAAATGGGCCCTAAATATTTAATTATTAAAAAAGGCGAGCACGGCGCATTGCTGTTCCACGGCGGACAGGTATTTTTTGCCCCTGCATTGCCTTTAGAAGAAGTGTTTGACCCAACAGGAGCCGGCGACAGCTTTGCCGGTGGCTTCATCGGCTACCTTGCTGAAACCCGCGACATATCATTCGAAAATATGAAACGCGCCATTATTTTTGGCTCGGCCATGGCATCATTTACGGTTGAGAAATTTGGCATTGAGCGTTTGGTAAACCTTACGCAAGACGAGGTAGACAACCGCGTGCAGCAGTTTATAGACCTTGTGCAGTTTGATATTGAATTAGTATAATTATAAAGCCATTTATATTCCCGTTATGGCTATGCTATGACGGGAATTTTTATTTATACCCTATGCGAATTATAGAAAGCTTTACCCACGGGCAATGCCTGGTTTCTCTACTAAAAATGAACAGTAAGTTTATTGTGAAGATAGAGGCCGGCCCTTACGAGCAAACCTTTAAGGTAGACGAGATGGACATTACCAACTTGGGCAACCTTAAAAAAGTACTTACCCCCGAGTTTTTAGACAAGGTGCAAAGCCGTTTTATGGCTATGCATGCCGAGTTTTCGGAGGAATTGGCGAAGGTTATTTAAGGCTTGTCTTTTACCGCTTTTATTAGTTCGGTAATAGACTGGCTATAGCCTATTTGCAACTGCATGTAAGAGTCTTTCATATTTTCTTCAGCGGTGGAGGTAAAGTAGCGGGCACGGAAGAACAGTTTGCTGCCCGCCGCGCCGGGCGACCATACAAAATTTACTTCGGGCACTATATATGGCACAGCGCTATACTGTTTTGCATCTTTAAAAGGAACAGGCGTGCGCAGCGTTGGGGCATATTGCCAGTAAAACGATACACCTGCATCAATGTAAATACGGTCTTGTAGTTTATAAACCAAAGGTTTTACGTTAAAGCCTATATAAGGCATAAATACAGTACGTATAGAGTCTTCATTGTTTTTAAAATTAACAATGTCTTTAAGTTGGGCAATGTTGCCACCGGCTAAAAAATTTACAGATAATGAATTTTGGCCTTTAGGTCGTGGGGGCCATCCGTAGTCTAAAAAATTTAAGGTATACGACATGCTTAAAAAACTTCGCTGGTTTAAACCCAACCGTGTAAATTTTATTATATCGTAGTTATATACTTTATTCTCATTATCAAGCCTTGAACCCGCAACATTGAATATACCATATTTAATAAAATGCATATTTTGTTGTGTTACGTTCACTAGGTTTAACTCATGTTTCCAAAAGAATTCCATTGATGCTATGGCATTTTTAGCATTAAAAAAAGTGCCCAATACATCCGAATATAAACGCACCTCTATCAGGTTATTTAAATTAGTATTCCTGCGCAATATCAATGTGTCTTCTTTCTTTGTAAAATCAAATATGGCATCATCTGGCCCTATATATGTTTTACGGTCGTATTGCAGTATTTGATCCAGTAAAATAGATTCTGACTTGTCGCCATTAAGTAATTTGTCTTTTACCCTTCGGCCCGATATTTCTGATACTTCTACAGGAGCCCTTCTATTGGTGAATTTTTGTCCGTCTTGTGTGGTTACTTCTATATCGTACAACATGCCGTCTTTAATCTCAACGTGTATGTTTTTTATACGCTTTAATGGGCTGGTATATTCACTGCAAGCTTTTACAACTGATACCGGTGGTGCTTTAATTTTTTGTATTTGTTGTGTTAATATTTTTGTAAGGTATTCTGTTTTAATAATTTTTAATTCGGTTGAATTAATGGTTTTAACAGTAGTAATACTGTCTTTTTCTGAAAAAGAAGTATCTAGTTTATCGGTAATTTCTGTTAAAGCAGCATTTATACCGGCTATATCTTTATTGCTATTCGGGTTGGTTTTTCTATAGTTTTCAATAGCAGCAACAGCTTTTACTATTCCTTCAGCACGTTTATTAATAGCTTTTACGTTCGCTATTACATCGTTCCATTTTTCAATTTTAATTAAAGAGTCTATTTTTTCTATGTATTCAGTTATTTTTTCAAAATCAACTATAATATCTTCATATAAATAATAAATGTCTGATGTTTTAGGTTCTGCCCCTTCCGCACATACATTAAACTCAACCCCATAAGCTACACGCAACACACCGGCTACCAAGCCATCGTTATTGGTAATTTTTTCGTCTAGTTTTTTTACCAGTTCGGTTAACTTATCCAGCTTTTCATTAGTTTCTGCGGCTGTAGTGCTATCGGCAACACCTAGAGGTTTATCAATTTGTTTTGTTTGTTCCGTTTGGGTTCCTGGCTTTGTTGTTGTATTAGGATTTAATCCACTGGTTGAAGGGCCAGTAGTTGTTGCGCCAGTTGGCCCTGTAGGGGCAGCAGTTGGTTGCCCAAAAGCAGTTATTGAAAAAAAGGTAATTAAAATTATTAAGTAGATGTGTTTCATAGCATATAGGTTTAAAACACAAATATTTATATAAAAATGTATAAAGTCAATAGGCAGTAAAAATATTTTACATATACAATAGGGGTATCTTCGTTCAGCGTTGTCATATTATTACAAAAACGCACATTATGAATGTAAAAAGGTTATTGCCCTTTTTGTTACTTATATTGGCATACAAGGGTTCAGCACAGCATGGCGACTACCGCATGGTAGACACTCCATTTACCAAAAGCGGGTACTTAGGGTTTGGGGTACGCAACACGTTTAGTTTGTTTAACGGCGGCAGTTTCGATTATGCCGGCATGGGCATTGGTGGGCATTTTCGCATACCTATTACACAGCGCATAAACACCGAATGGTATGGCGACTACATAAGCAACAATATTGGCGGCATGGGCCACCGCACCGATTACCACATTGGCTGGAGCGTAATGTATTACGTTATAAGCCCTTTTGTAAGCAGTGTGGGAGAAGCGGGTAGTTTAATGCGTATACGAATGTTTACACCATTTGTTGAGGCTGGGCATTGCTTCGACTATGGCGGTATATATAAAAATGGCGATACCAAGCCTTCGGCAGAGCGCTGGAGCAGCGCCGTGCAAGCAGGGGCAGGCACACATTACAACGTATCTCCACGGTTTGATATTACGCTAAAAGCGCAGTATATGATGCACCTGGGTAATGATATTCACGGCCACGTGCGTAATGGGGTGCTGGAGGTTGAAGAGCATGCGCATGGCGGCTTAGAGGGCCACCTGCTGTTTACTTTAAGTGTTAACTACAAATTAATTAAGCTATGGGAAAGAAAAAAATAGTGCTGCTTATGGCTGTGTTCTTTACTATGGCAGCCGTAGCGCAAACCGAAAGTGAATTTGTAAAAAAGCATTTGCTGCGCACCCAGGGCAACATATCAATAGGGTATATGCTAAAGCAAAAAATGGCCCCGGCTTATATTGGTGGCGACTTTGATTTCTTTCTTAGCGAAAAGGTATCGTGGTATGGCGAAGGCTCGTTTTTTGTTACCAATACTACCGAGGAAACCAGCTATAAAATAAAGCACAACCACGCCATACTTACCGGCTTTAACATACACTTTACCGATAAAAAGCGGTTTGATCCCTATATCGGCATCAATCCCGGTATTATGATATCGCAGTTTGGCCCGGTGGGCGATGTAAATATTGCTTTGTACAACCCGCCTTTTACGCAAAATACCCGTGTGGGTGTATCGCCTGTGTTTTCAGCGGCTGTAGGGGTTAACTATTATATTGGTTCTATCTTCAACTTTTTTGTTAGGGCGCGTTATATCCAAGGGCAATTTTTTGCCAACTCAATGGAGCGTATACCGCTATCTGAATTTCGCTTTAGCGCAGGCCTAGGTTGGAACTGGAGCTTTTTTCAGAAGAAGAAGTAAAACACCCCTCCTAATGTATGAAGGGTGCACGGAGGGCGGGGTGGTATAATACCCCCTCCCGGCTTCGCCGTACTCCCCCTACTTTAGGGGGAGAGTTAAAACGCGTTAGCGATAGAAGCGGTAGCCCCGATGCGCCTTTTGCGCAGAGGGCTAAAGTCCCGTAGGGATGCCTTCGGCACGGATAGCCTGTCCGAATGGATGATCCATTCATCCGGGCGGACGCGGCGGTGCGTAGCACCAAAACGCCCAAAGAATTACAGGTAATAAAATAAATTCCAAACATAGCCGTCTTACTAATTGACAGATTAGTTAATTGATTTACCTTTGACGCACCATGGAAGAACCCGTAATAAAACTCACCAATATCATCCGCAACTTTCAGTTGGGAAAAGAGGTTATTAAGGTGCTTAAAGGCGTATCGCTATCCGTTAATAAAAACGAATACGTAGCACTAATGGGCCCTTCAGGCTCGGGCAAATCTACCCTTATGAATTTGCTGGGATGCCTTGATACGCCTACCTCAGGTTCGTATATGCTAAACAGTACCGACGTTTCGAAGATGAAGGACAATGATTTGGCACAAATTAGGAATAAAGAAATTGGCTTTATTTTTCAAACCTTTAACCTATTGCCCCGCAACTCTGCGTTAGAGAATGTGGCCCTGCCACTTATCTACGCCGGTTTGGGCAAAAGCGACCGTAACGCCCGCGCTATGCAGGTGTTGGAGCAGGTGGGCTTGGCCGACAGGGTAAAACATAAACCGAACGAACTATCAGGCGGGCAACGCCAGCGTGTGGCTATCGCACGGGCATTGGTAAACAGCCCGGCCATACTTTTGGCCGATGAGCCAACGGGTAACCTGGACACCAAGACATCGCACGAGATTATGGGCCTTTTGCATAATTTGCACCAAGCCGGTAATACCATTATTATTGTAACTCACGAGGAAGATATTGCCCAACATGCCCACCGTATTATCCGCTTACGCGATGGTGAAATAGAGAGCGATTATCAAAATGATAATATTACGGTGTACAACTAAAGGTGTTGTATTGTAAAATGTTGGTATAATTTAAACAATGCTTGCGGCGCTCCCTGCCGGGGGCATTACTTTTTTGCTTGATCAAAAAAGTAATCAAAAAAATCAAGGGCTGTCATTTCTCAACGACCTGCTACGGGGCGTTCGCTAAACCGCGCAAACTAGTCGCTTCGCGACGTCGAACAGCGCGCGCTTTGTCCCGCGGTAGCGGGACACACTCACTTTCCTTGCAGGTGCCCGTTTCGAAATGAAGGCCCATCCTGCTTACGCAAGATTACTCCTATTTTATCTGTGCGGGGACGTACACGAAACGTGCGAACCCGAAATTTCACAGCCGGAGTAGGGCGGGTTGTGCGACAAGTGAAATTTCAGGTTGGGTTTCGTGGTGCATTTTCTTTGGTTCGTTTCTTTTGTGCAAGCAAAAGAAATGAACGCCCCCGGCAGGGAAATCCAGCATACATTGATTAATTAAAATCAAGATTTTTTCTGAAATAATTCCACAACTAAAGGGCCGCAATTTCTTCGCCTTCCTCTTTGCTTAAAAACAGTTTGTAGGTAATAAAATCTTGCGTGGGGCGTGCACCAACCATAGCTATAATGCATATTGCAGCACCACCTAACAAGTAATAATTTCCGCTTAGCATATACAGCACAATGCTTACAAAAGCACCTGCTTCGTGCAGCGCCATACGTATTAAAAATGCCGTACGAAACAGCATGGCTTTCTCTTTTATAAAAGCAAACCGCTTGGCATATTTCATGTTTTTTTCAAACACAGCCATGCCCAATGCCGAGCCACCTAAGGCAAACAGGTAGGCAATTCCAATATAAATTTTATCTAAATCGGGCTTGGTATAGCCCATAAGCCCCGCCGACCCGTTTAGGTAAACAAGGCCTAAAACAACCACTAAAAAAACGCCTACACCGGCTACCAGCGCCACATGTATTGCTTGCATGCCCTTTATAAAACCGGGCTTAATATTATAGTTTGACATCAATAAGTTGTATCGTCCAGCCTAAATCCATTTTTACAATCAGCGGATTGGTGGCATCATTTAAAATCCAGTATTTATAAGGCTTTCCGCTTTGCTCTTCGGCGTAAATTATGTTTAGGCGAACCTCTTTACCATCCACCTTTACAGAGCATACGTCCTCGTAATTATTCAACAAAGTTACAGGCGATTCTCCATCGCTGCTAATACGTGCCTGAAAATCTTTTTTTAGCCCATCAAACACCATTTTGCTAAGCCACACGGTCGTTTTATCGTTCAGGCTAATAGTGCCACCGGCAAACTTATTGTTTTGGCCCGATGCTCCGGCTAGTGCAGCAGTGGTAATGGTTACGTTGCCCGTTTGCGATACAGGTGCCGTCATTTCGTAATCAAAAACACGGTCGCCGTCCCAGTTTTTTATGGTGATGATAAAGTTATAGTTATTGCCGTTGGCAGTAACCGCATACGTTAGCACCGAACCCGGCTTTAGCGCCAGTGTTTGCGCGCTTGTAGCCAATACAAACAGCAGGCATATAAGGGTAAATAGCTTTTTCATAGACGATGGTATTGAGTAGTAAAGATAGTGAAATAGGGTATAGGGTGTAGCGTATAGGTTTCTAGCCACCCGCCACTAAAAAACAGTTAACACCCAATCCCCTTCCTGATGAATAATCACACCCAAATTGGTAGCATACTGGCATGTTTGCAGGTTATCTATACGGTAGGTAATATTTATAGCCTGCGTAATATGCTCTTTGTAGTTGCGCTCTTTGTACAGTGATGATGCCATTTGCCCGGCGTTTTTATCTATGCATTCTTCTACCGTAATACCGTAAATTTGTTTTACCCTGTCGTACCATTTCAGCATAAATTTAGGTTCGTGTATAATGGCTTTAAATGATACCGGTTGCGGGCGTTTGGCAATACACGCAAAGCTGTCATCATCCGGCGATACCAGCACTACCGCATTAGTGGCGGTGTTTTTTTCTACCCATTGAAACAGCTTGGTACGGTCGCTTTTTACGTAGTTGCCAATTTGGTATTTCTCGTGTGTATCTGTTATTAATGCTGTGTTAGTAAGGAAGATAAGTAGGGCAACGGATACCAGCGGAAACATAAGCCTCACCCCTCGGCCCCCTCTCCCAAAGAGAGGGGGGGAGATTTTCTCTATCCATGAGCTGAATGCAATAGCAACAAAAACACTGCTAAACAGCGTTAGCCACACCGTAGTTTTAAACCATTGCAGCTTGCCAATGCCGTAAAAGGTTTGCGTTTCCATGCAATAAGTGTAGAACAGCAAACCGGCTATTATCAACCCAAATAATATTTTTATGGTTTTAGCTTCCGATGTTTTTTGGCGGAATAAAAGTATGCCCCCCAATGTTATCAATATGATAAATTTAATATAATCTAACCGTGGGAAAAGGTGTGGAATATAATGGTGGTAGTTGCGGAAGCCATACAGCAGCTGCATATACAGCGGATTATCAGCGTTGCCCTGCGTTAAAAACTGGCGCAGTATAAGCGGGCTTAGCATTAACACCGATGCCGCAAAAAATGCAATAAAACTGTAAATAATAGTGCCGAAAAATATGCGCTTACCGCGGATAACTACAATGCCGAAAATGATTAAAAATGCCTGTAACCCTATTAGCGGTTGCGACAATACGGCAAAGCCGGCAAAGGCAGTAGCAGCAATGTATTTCTCTTTTAGCAATTTGAAAAAAGCCCAGGTAACCAAGGGCCACGCTAAGGATGAGGAGATAAACTGCACCTCGTGTACGGCGTTGCCACCCACAGTTAAATTTCTAAAAACAATAAGTGCCAAAATGGGTGCAACAAAGGGGGCAAGTTTGCTTGTGCTTAACGTTTGCGTTATTTTAAAAATGCCAAAGGCGGAGAAAGCCAGTGTAAAAATATGCAGTATAAAGCAAACCCATTCTGTGCTAATGAAGCGGGAAAAAAGTGTGACAATAAACACATAGTAGTATCTAATTGTAAAGCCCTTCATGTATTCACCAATAAAAAAATCGCCTTGGTATAGCGTAGGGTTTAACTTATGGTACACCTGCGGAAGGTGCTCGGCTTGGTCGCCGCTGTTAAACAAATAGCCGTATACAACAGTGTACAGCAGGGCAATAAAAAGGGCGTAAAACCAAGTGTTGCGTAAGGTCATTTATGCGCTATGCGTTAGGGTTGTTTTGCAAAATGCCTTCAATTTTAACCATCACCTCAGGCGTTAGTTTCACTACCGCATCAGCCGCTTTCAGGTTATCCAGCAGGTGCGATACCTTTGATGCACCCGTTATTATAGTACTTACATTAGGGTTTTTTAAGCACCATGCCAACGCCAAATGCGTAATGCTAATGCCAATATCTTGCGCCAGCGCAGTTAGCTTTTTCACCTTTTCAATATTGCTTTTGGCAACATCGTTATCGCCAACAAGGCGTTCGCGCAAATTGCCCATTTCCTGCATGCTCAGGCGCGTATCTTCGGCCGGTATGCCGTTGTTGTATTTGCCCGTTAAAAGCCCACTTGCCAATGGCGACCATATTGTTGTCCCCATGTCCAGTTCGGTGTATAAGTTGGCATATTCTTTCTCAAAACGCTCGCGGGTTACCATGTTGTATTGCGGCTGCTCCATAGCGGGCGGTATTAACCCATACTGGCGGGCTATGGTATGCGCTTCGGTAATTTGTGCAGCGCTCCATTCCGATGTTCCCCAATAGTAAGCCTTGCCGCTACGCACCACGTCGTTCATGGCGTATACCGTTTCTTCAATAGGTGTATTAGGGTCGGGGCGGTGGCAAAAAAACAGGTCTACATAATCCAACTGCAAACGCTTTAGCGATTTGTTAACCCCCTCCATAATATGCTTGCGGCTAAGCCCGCTTTGGTTGGGCAAAGTGCCGCCCCAAAACACTTTGGTCGATACTACGTAACTATCGCGCGCCCAGGCGGTGTCCTTCAAAATTTTACCCATCACCTCTTCGGCTTTGCCGTTGGCGTATACCTCGGCATTATCAAAAAAGTTAACACCATTGTCGTAGGCCGTAACCATTAGTTCCTTGGCCGTTTCGTCGCTTATTTGTTTGCCAAATGTAAGCCACGAGCCCAACGATAGCTCGCTAACCTGTATGCCCCATTTGCCTAGTTTGCGGTAATTCATAGTAATGATAAATGAAAAATATTGAATTGCAAATGTAGCAAATAGGTTGCCGGTTTGTTTACTGTTTACCTCATCCCGCCCTCTCCGCCTTTGGCGGCTCCGCCACCCCTCTCCATTTTATGGAGAGGGGAACGTCACGGCGAAGCTGTGACAAGGGGAGAGGTTAAAGCCTGCGCCAGCCCGCGTTAGGGATAGCAGCGGCAGCTTGCGCCGCAGGCGCAACTAAAGCGCATAGCCCGGCGGCAAAGCGAATTATTTTGCTTTGCCGAAACGCCCTAATTATTTAAACCTCTCGGCTCTCCTCTCTTCACTCTCCCCTAATTGAGGCCATCCATCGATGCTTTTTAACCATCCATCTAATTCTTTTAACCTTTCCTAATTAGGTATGTATTATTGCCATACGTTATTTACAAAACCAAAACGTGGCGCACCCCGCCACTCGGTATATAAATTAAATACTAAACCTGCTTGCCGAATATTTTTAAAACCACATAAAAGCAGAAAAAATGAAAGCATCAAAATTATTTCCGGTAGCCATAATGACAATGGTAATTACAGCCCTGCTAATTTTTGCAGGATGCAAAAAAGATAATAACCCCGGCGGAACTACCCATATGCAGGTGCGTATGATTGATGCCCCATCGCCCTATGCTTTTCAGCAAATTAATATTGATGTGGTGGGTGTAGAGGCCCATATAAATAATACCTGGTATAACTTAAACTTTAACCCCGGGATATACAATATTTTAACGCTGGTAAACGGCACCAATGTGCTAATTGCCGACGACGACGTGCCCGCAGGCAATATGAGCCAACTACGCCTTATTTTGGGCGATGACAATACCATTATGGTTGATGGCATGTTGCACGATTTGACTATACCCAGCGGGTCGGAAAGTGGCTTAAAGCTTAACGTAAATGAAAATTTGCCTGCCGACGATTATACTATTATGATTGACTTTGATGCTGCCCACAGCATTGTGGTGCAAGGCAACGGCGAGTTTAAACTAAAACCCGTGCTACACGCTTTTACTGTAGAGACCACAGGCATGATAGCCGGCACCGTACTACCCGCAACCATTGGCATTGCTATAATTGCAGAGAATAATGCCAACAACGATATTTACTACGCCGCCTATGCAAACCCTGTAACCGGCCAGTTTTTGCTGCAAGGCATGGTAGCAGGGCTATACAAACTAAGTATATACCCCGTAGGCACCAACATCCCCATTGTTTTAACCAACGTATCGGTTAGCAATAATGCCACTACCAACATTGGCATAATTACCTACCCTTAACCCACCCACTATATAAAATTACAAAGCCCCGTTTGCTATGCAGGCGGGGCTTTTTTGTTTATATGTGTAGCTAATACTACTCTGTAAAAATTATTTTTTGGGTAAACGATGCGGAGTTTACTGCTATTTTGCAGTAATAAACACCGGGAGCAATGCTGTATTGGTTCAGGTTAAACGGCAGGCTATATTGCCCTTCTTCCATTTCTTTATTGGCCAATACTGCCACCTGCTGGCCTAAGTTGTTGTATAGTGTAATAGTTACCTCGGCTTCGGTATGCAAAAAGAATGGAATATACACTTCGTTTGTTGCTGGGTTGGGGTACGATTGCTTTAGGCTAACGGCGGTGGGTGTTTCAGGGGCGCTTAAAAGCAAGTCGCCTTTTTCTATTAAAGCAGTAAGTATAATGGGGTTTGCAAAACCGGTTGATGGGTTGGGGTAGCGTACCCATGCCGGGCGTATAATGCCATTGCGGGCGGTAATGCTGGTGTAATGCCCTAGTGATGCGTAGCTTACATCTTCAGTAACCAAATCGGTATTTATTTTATAGTTGATAAATGTAGCCCCACCGTTGGTTGATTTGGCAATGTATGCATCGGTGCGCCTGTCGTTATAGTTTCGCCTGTCATAAAACAATACATACATATTATCGTCAGTATTATCTATAGCTATTGAAGATGCAAATTGGTGTTTGCCGGGCAGGTCGTTATTTACCCTTATTGGGGCCGACCATGTCATTCCACCATCGGCTGATTTTTTTAGCCATACATCTGTATCATCAACACCGTTGCGCTGGTCTGTCCAGTTTACATACAACATACCATTGGCACTGCATACAATGTTGGGCACTGCCAAAGGAAAATAAATGCCGGGTACGTTATAAAACCATGTGCCCGGTATGTCGGTTACCTCAATAGCATTATCCAGCCAAGTGTTTCCACCGTCAACCGATTTGTTAAACATAATTTTATTATAGGCTATATAAACAAGGTATACCTCGCTATTGGGGCCCACAGTAACCATGGGCATGTTTACCATAATGTTATAATCTAGCACACCGCCTGCTACGCTGTTTATACGTATGGGGTTGCTCCAAGTCATAGCCCCATCTGTCGATTTGGTAAACATAACAACTGTGCTGTCATTTTCCATCAGTGTATCGCCGTTTGCCATCCAGCGTGTCCATGTAGCATATATCGCATTGGTTTGTGGGTCAACAGCCGCCCACGGTTTTTCCTGTAGTTCGCGCCCATTATAGCCTAAGTGGGTTATGGTGTCAAAAGACTGTGCATTGTCGGTTGATTTTTGACAGAGGATGCGGTCAATTCCATTCATTAAAAAATATATTTCCTCCAAATAGTACGAAGTACTGAAATAATAAAAATTTCCGGCTGTGTCTGAAATTACACAAGGGTCAATGTCGGCACCTATTGGGTTTGAAGTACCTGGGTTTTCATACAAGGTTACCATTGTAGCCCATGTACGGCAAGTATCATGGCTTACAAAGCATTTTCCATTATTAGCAGCCACCATGTAAGTGTTTGCATTTATAGCGCTGTATATAATGCTAGGCTCATTGCCGGTATATAAGTCTGTACTTATTTGAATGTTTTGTATTTGGGCAGAACTGCGGGTAAATACAAAAGCAGAGGCAAAAATGAGTAGTAAATGTGTTTTCATTATTTCAAATATAGTAATAATGAAATAATTAAAAAACCGCCCCAACATTTACTGTCGAAAGCGGCTTTTTTGTTGTAATGTAGGGTTTGATAAGGGGTTGGTTATTATTAATGCCAGCGTTTATACGGGTGGCGGTTAGGCTTGTAAAACCGCATAGGCGGAGGGGGCGGGGCCGGCATCATTACCCGTGGGCGGGGTGCTACAACTACCACTTTGCGTGGCGGCGGTGGGCCTTGCACTATTACTACGCGCGGGGCGCAGCTGTTCAATAAAATAATTAATAGCAAACCAAAAAATAAATAGGCCGCTATGTCTTTTCCAACTTTTTCAATTTCTGCATTCATGGCGTTTGCTTTTACATACTCATAGACCTAATACCATGCCAAGGGTTTAATTGCCGCGCAGATTTTTACCAAACAATTTTTTGGTTGAAAGAAACCTGCGCCTTTGTTTATTCTAATCCGTAAAACAGGTTTTACCTGCTTACTTTTTACAAGTAGGCCATTTTTTAGCCGGGATAGAAATGAACAATTGAAAAAAAGACTAAAAAAATCATTTTTAAAGCCGTTTTAAATCATTTTTAACGTTTTTTTTGCAAAAAAACACGTTTTTAATGCGGTTTTTACACGTTTTTAATGCAAAAAAGCAGTTTTGAGGACTATAGTTTTAGCAAACTTAGCCTAAATGGTAGGGTGGGTAAGGGGTAAAGTTGAAGTTAGTTTTTAGTAACCACCAGTTTTTTAGCAGCTATGCCATTGTTTCCCTTTACCAACAAGGTGTATAGGCCGTTGGCTATAGTTGTTAGCGGTATGGTTACTTGGGATTGCCCTTGGTAATTGCCTGTAAACACAGTACGTCCGGTAATATCTACTATGCTAATTTGGTAGGTGCCTTTGGCTTGTATTTTGTCAAAAGCCACGGTTAGCAAGTCATTAGCGGGGTTTGGGTATAGCAAAATATTTTGTGTGTTGATGGAAGCCTCGGTAACAGAGGTGTTTAGCGGGTCTACCCCATTAAAATAGGCTATGCCCCCCGCCGAATTGCCTACCAATACGTCCATCCAGCCATCTGCGTTCAAATCGGCAGCTGCCGGGGCGGCAAACATGCCCAGGCGCGTGTGGCCCGCAAAGGTGCTGTCTTCCAGCGTAAAGGC
>JANOCJ010000379.1:0-2628 GCA_031412115.1 Flavobacteriales bacterium | reverse complement strand
AATACCGTCGGCAATGCCCAACTGCGGACCAAGGTGCGATATCATGCCTACAATTTTATACTCATTGGCCCCAAAATGGAACGACCTCTCACGCCCTTTAGAGAACCCACCTTTCTTGCCCTGCCATTGCTTAAACAGCTTGCCAAACGGCATTTTGCGGGCGGTAAAAATCCCCAGGTTGCGGTGCATGGGTAGGATGTATTCCTCGCTATCCATAGCCATTGTGGTACCTATAGAAATAGCCTCTTGCCCAATGCCCGAAAACCATTTAGATATGCGGCCCTGGCGCAGCAATACCAGCATTTTTTCTTCAATCATGCGGGGTTTTACCAGCTCGTAGTAAAGCTCAAGTAAGGTAGTATCATCTATGCCGGTGCGGTTAAACACCAAGGGTGGGAGTGCGTTTGCCATGGGGCAAAATTAGCGAATAAACGTCATTGCGAAACGCGGAACGCGTGAAGCAATCTCTCAGATGATGCCGGAGTACAAAAGTGAAACGGGGAGGTTGCTTCGCTACGCTCGCAATGACGAGGGCGTTCCCCTCGCACGCTCGAGTCGGGCTATACGTTCGCGGAGCTCACTACTATCCCTAACGCGGCTGGCGCGTGATATAATAAACTAATTCTTATAATTGCAGAAAATAACTACTATGGAATATATTATAAACAATAACACAATAAGAATTGAACTAGATAAAGCAATTTTTGTAATTGATGGTAAGGAAACCTTAGTTGGGTATAATTCTATTGTTAAAATGGAGGTAACGAATCATAAGAATTTAAAAAAGAAAAATTATATAAGAATTTTACTTGGTGTTGTTTCTATATTATTATTTTCTTTTTGTATATATGAATACTTGATACCGAAAAAAATACCTAAAAAGGAAGAAAATAAAATATGGTATGATTCTGCTTATGATAGATACCAATATCAAAAAAAATGGGGAGATAGTATTTACGAAGTAGTTAATAAAAATGGTAATTGGTATACAGCGAATGATAATTATGCAGGTTTCTTTTTAATGGCTATAATACTTACCAATATTGCATTTATCCCTTTTCTTATCTTAAATAATTCATATAAGTTACAGAGAAGGCGCGACCAAAATAGTGGACATGGCATAGTCTTTCTGATAAAAGGGCTCAATAAACCTAAAGTAATAGAGTTTGCACCATATGAAAAAGTAGTACCTGTTTATGAAAATTTGAATAATAATTATGAAGCTTTTAAATTAAAAGGATAAATATGGCTAAAGCTAAAGTGATGCCTAAATTGCAAGTTAGACAATTCAAAAAGGGCAAAAATATATACTTAGTATATAGATATTCGGACGATAAGAATAAGAATTTTGAATATCAAACATATAAATTAATTGAACATACTGAAATGTTAGATGATTTTAATATATATAGTCGGAAAGAAGGCCGCAAGTCTAATTTAAATTCAAGAGAAAGATGTGATATATTATGGGAGCAGGTGTAAGTGCGCGCCAGCCGCGTTAGGGATAGCAGTGAGCTCCTGCGAACGAATAGCCCGACGGCGTAGCCGGAACGCCCCAACTACCTCCCCCTTGTCAGCCTAGCTGACATTCCCCCTCCGAGAGGGGGATATTTGCGAATGTTTTATGTCTCCCTCATGGAGGGAGTACCCGCGCTACGCGCGGGGGAGGGAGGATTCTTGTAAACAAAAAAGCCCCAATTTCTCGGGGCTTTAATTCTATAATTTCTATCAGCTACAAGCTATAAGCTACCAGCTAACTAAGAAAGATATTTTCCTAGTGCATTATCGTAAAGGTCTTTTAACTCAGCTACGGTGCCGTAGTTTTCATCGTCTATGGTAACGTCTGCTCCACCGGTTTCGCCAAGTAATGAGAATGGTACTTCCAGAGAGGCTAACAGCTCTGCAAAGGCTTCTTCATGCTCTGCTGAAACAGTAACAACTACGCGGCTTTGGCTCTCACCAAACAGGAATGCATCAGTGCGAATTTCCGCATCCGTATCAATTGTAAAACCAATGCCATTAACCATTGCTTTTTCAAGCAGGGTTGTAAACAAACCACCGTCCGATACGTCATGTGCCGAAGCAATAATACCTTGTTTTATCAGTTCTAAAACGGCGTTCTGCACGTTCCATTCTTCATCTAAATTAAGGTACGGCGCTGGTGATAGTTTTACGCCTTGGTAGCTATATAAATACTCCGAAGAGCTAATATCATTGCGAGACTGTCCTATCAAATAAATGCTGTCGCCTTCATTTTTAAAGTTAAGGCTCATGCGGTGTTCCTTGTTTTCAATCAACCCTAGCATACCAATAGTTGGTGTTGGGAATACCGGAATCACCTCGCCATCAAAGTTTGATTGGTTGTAAAAGCTAACGTTGCCGCCCGTTACAGGGGTTTCAAACTTGGTACAGGCTGCGCCCATACCTTTAATAGCGCCTACAAACTGCCAGTACACTTCGGGGTTATATGGGTTGCCAAAGTTTAAGCAGTTGGTAACGCCCATAGGTAAGCCGCCAGAACACGTAATGTTACGAGCAGCCTCGGCAACGGCAATAGCAGTGCCCTGTTCAGGGTCGGCGTGTACGTAGCGGCTGTTGCAATCTACCGTCAAAGCAAGGGCAGTATCA
>JANOCJ010000378.1:0-30192 GCA_031412115.1 Flavobacteriales bacterium | reverse complement strand
ACTCCTCCATGCGCGATAGCAACATCCACCATTCTGAACCATCATTACGGTACTTTCGTATAGCACCCGCGCGTACCAATATCTTCCGCAACTCCTCGTCGGTAAAGCCGCCTACGTGTTTTTCAATCGTCTCAAACGACCGCTCTATATGCGTTTTGTGTTCCAGAAAATGCCTCACCGTTTCTTCAGCCATAAAGTCGGTTTTATGCGTAAGGCGCAGTATTTCCAGCTCCTGCTTAAAGCGCTGTTTTTGGATAATGTACGTGATGATGCCGCCGGCAAATATGCCGGCCAGCGATGATATAAGCGCTAATAAACCTTCATTCATTAGTTAGCAGACAGTATAAGTTCAGCAGCCTCTTTTATGCTGGGAACAATGGCGGTGTGCTCATATTTTTTCAATTCTTCCTCATTGTATGCACCGCTGGTAACGCCTATTACCAGGCTGCAACCTGTGTTGGTGCCTTCTTCTAAATCAACAGGGGTATCGCCGGTTTTGGCTACTTCGGCAACATTTTCAATACCCAATTCACCCATTATTTTATGTATCATAAACGGGTGTGGGCGGCCTTTTTCTACCTCATCGCTGGCGGCCGATGCGTTAACCAAGCCATTATCCCAACCCAAACGTTTAATAATAGTATCGGTAATTACACGGCCAAAACCCGTATCAAGCGCTACTTTTATACCATTAGCCTGTAGTTTTTTAAACACCTCGCTGGCGCCTTCAATCTCGCGTACTGATGGGTCGTTGGTATAAAACTCCACCAAATTGCTTTCAAACACACCGTGTATTTTCATCACCAACTCTTCAGTAATAGCAGCAGGATCCATGCGGCGTTCCAGCATCAGGCGTATGGCTTGCGGCTTGTGTAAACCCATTAGCACGTTTACTTCGTCATATTCAGCCTGAAAGCCTTGGCTTTCCATGCCTTGTATAAACGCTTGATGAACAAAACCTTTGTCGTACACCGTAGTGCCGGCCATATCAAATACTGCTAATTTAATGGGCATAATTTCTTTTTTTGGCGAAGATAATACAAACGCCAAGGCGTTAAATGAAAGAATTAAAAAATTAAAGAATGTATAATGTAAGGTTATTATGCAAGATGCACTTGCCTGACTGGTCTTTACTCTTATTTTAGCCACATGCTAAAACGGCTATGCGCTTTGCTATCCATTATTATTTTGTTTGCTGCCTGTGCACCGGGTAGCAGCTTGCCGGGTATTACCCAAGCGCAAAAGCCCGGCAGTAGTGGCGGCGGTTTAGCTATTACTACGCCCGGTGGGGGTAGTTCCAAATCATCGGGGCCTGCCATAACATCGCCCAACAAAGGCAAAGGCGGAAGCCTGCCCACCGTAACCAGCCCCAAAGGCAAACGCCGCAAAGGCGACCCTTTTGCCGCTGCGCCACGCAAGGTGAATGTAAAAAAGAAGAAGAAAGAAAAAGGCCTTTTTCCGAAAGGGATGCGCAGGTAGTATTGCTAATAAATGGTTAATTATCAATCCACGGTTTTGTCAGCCCGTTTGTAACCATTACATTTGTATAATGTTACGCCTGTTAGCTATACTATTACTAAGCTTTACTCTCCTATCCGCCCCGGCATGCCGTTCAAAAGGCGGTGGCAGCGGAAGCCCCGGTATATCGCGCCCCAATAGGGGAGGCGGCACAGGCGCAGGCCCCGGTATTTACAAGCCTAAATATGTAGGCGCCGGTCATACCCCCCGCGTATCGGGTTCAAAAAAGAAAAGCGATAGCTACCATGGGCCAACAAGGCAACACGGAAAGCGCTAATTACTCCCTGTTTTTTAAATTAGGCACATAGCCGTCTTTAGCCAATTGTGTGCGTAGCTTTTTAATGCACTTTACTATTTCGTCGCGGTTGTGCTTGTCTTTAATCCACTGCGGTAACCGGCTTACTACACTTTTATTCAGGTTGGGCACACGCTCGCGCAAAGTGGCGCTTACATACCCTTCTAAAAAGTCTAAATATTCAATATTTGCAGCCGTAAGGCTTTCGCCGCAACAGGGTATTGTCAGGTAGTTATCCAGATTTAAAATATATGCTAAAGTATCTGACGTTGGCGGTGTTTTGGCATAGCCACAATGAATGCAACTTACCGAACCGGTATAGTCAATAGGTTTTTTACAATTGGGACAAGGTACAATGCGGTAACCTCCAAAATCGAAACCATATTTTCCCTCGTCATTAAAGCGTTTCATTACTTCAATTTCTCCACCAATTCCGCAGCAGTAAACTTCTCCTGCACGCCGCTTACCATATCTTTTAAGTTGATGGTGTTGCTTTGCATTTCATCAGCACCTATTACGGCAACGTAGGGTATTTTCTTTTTGTCGGCATACTCAAACTGCTTGCCCAGCTTGGCTTGCGTGGGGTACATATCGGCATTGATGCCGGCAGCACGTAGTTGGGTAACTAAGTTGAACGAGAATTTTTCTTCTTCAATCCCAAAGTTGGTTACCAATACACGCGGTGCATCGGCCATCGTTTCGGGGAATAAATTCAACTCATTCAGCACATCGTAAATCCTATCAACACCAAATGATATGCCTACACCTGATACATTGGGCAGGCCAAAAAGGCCCGTTAAATCGTCGTAGCGGCCGCCGCCGCAAATAGAGCCTATTTGTACGCCGTTGGCTTTTACTTCGTAAATAGTGCCGGTATAATAGCTTAATCCGCGCGCTAGTGAGGGGTCAAACTCTATGTTAGCTGTATTGGTGTTTGCATTCTGCAAATAGCCTAAAATGCTGTTTAATTCATCAATGCCTTTTACACCTATTGACGATGTTTCAATCAACGTTTTTATTTGCGCCAGTTTGGTTTCATCGCTTCCGCTAATGGTAAATAGGGTTTGCAGTTTTGCTATGCCTTCGGCAGATACGCCAAGGGCAGCCAACTCTTCATTTACCTTTTCAACGCCAATTTTATCCAGCTTGTCTATAATGGTAACTACTTCTACAAACTTATCTTCCGCACCAATAGCCTCTGTAATTCCGTTTAGTATTTTGCGGTTGTTGTACTTAATGGTGACTGATACATTCAACTGCTCAAATACTTTGGCAAAAATCTGAAAAAACTCGGCTTCGTATATCAGGCTGTTGCTGCCTACCACGTCGGCATCAAACTGGTAAAACTCGCGGTAGCGGCCTTTTTGCGGACGGTCGGCCCGCCAAACGGGCTGCACTTGGTAACGTTTAAAAGGAAAAGTAATATCGTTTCGGTTCATTACCACATAGCGCGCAAAAGGCACGGTAAGATCGTAGCGCAAGGCTTTTTCAGAGATTAATGGGGTAAGTTTATTTGCCTCTAAAGTAAAGTCTACATCCTTCTTAAAATCCCCACTATTCAATATCTTAAAAATCAGCTTATCGCCCTCATCGCCGTACTTGCCGGTAAGGGTAGCCAGGTTTTCCATGGCAGGGGTTTCAATCTGCTGGTAGCCATAGGTGCGAAACACGGCACGGATGGTATCAAAAATATAGTTGCGCCTGCTCATTTCAAGCGGCGAAAAATCGCGGGTACCTTTGGGTAAAGAGGGTTTCATTGGGTGCAAAAGTAGCGAATTTAAATATATTCCCTTCGGGGACATACTTTCTTTCCTAGATGAAAGAAAGTAAGCAAAGAAAATCAGTGCAAAATACCGACCTTATGTTTTTGCTTGTCGCACTAAAACCCACCGCAGCTCGAGCCGCAAAAAAACGGTCCGCACAATTTTGCACAATATCCCCGCACAGATTAAATCAATATAAGTTTATGCGTAAGCAGGATGGGCCTTCATTTCGAAACGGGGACACACAAGGAAAGTGAATGTGTCCCGCATTGCGGGACAAAGCGCGCGCTGTTCGACGTCCGACGAAGGAGGACTAGTTTGCGCGGTTTAGTGAACGCCCCGTAGTGGGTCGTTGAGAAATGACAGCCCTTGATTTTTTGCTTACTTTTTTATCAAGAAAAAAGTAAGGCCGTTGGCAGACAAGCGCCGCAGGCAATTAAAAGCAATATTTTCTATAACTATGCCTTTGCTGTAGAGGGTTTCATTGGGTGCAACAGTAGCGAATTTAAATTTTGTGTATATTGAGAACTATTTCAGTAATTATCACGTATCTACATACCCTAACCGACACCATGAAAAAAATTGCAAGCCTTATGCTTTTGGCTGTGATGCTGTATAGCTGTGCCAACCCCGAGCGTGTTCCGCCACCTGCTGTTGACAATGGGCTTGATACAAGCCACGCCATTGCTGCCATATCAACCGATACGCTGAAAGATTTTGTGCTGGATAATTTTGAGGTGAAGGATAAAGATGCGAAGAAACTGCTGCGTAATACTGTGGTTGATGCGCAGGACTATAGCGTTTACTCCACTATGCTACCTGCTCCTGTAGATACTGTGCAACGCAACATACAGCTATTTAATCTGCCCGTAATCAATGATACTATAAGCCGAAAATTGCCTTATTACGAGCAAACGGCTATGTCGTTTGGCGAGTTTGCTGCCTACACCGGCGGCGAGGCTTTTGCCATTGATTATGCCAAGCAACTGCCGGCCGTATTGGTAAACATATTGAACACCCACGCTACCAGCAATACCGATATTGTGTTTTTGATTGACAACACCGGCAGCATGTATGATGATATTGATGAGTTGAAAACCAATTTAACACGCATTATAGGCACGCTAAAAGGCCTGAAAAATATACACATTGGCTTTGCTACGTATTCTGATAGTTTGTATGATAGAAACTGGTTTAGGATGCAACCTTTGTCAGATGATTTGGGGTTGATTAGTGACGGTATTAATGCCATTAAACTGGCTACCGGTGGCGATATGCCCGAATCGGTAAACGATGCTGTTGTGCGCACCGTTTCGGAGATGAACTGGACAGTTGGTTCAAAACGCATGATGCTATTGCTGGGCGATGCCCCATCGCAAATACCGCCAATGGCTAAATACACCCACATGCAAGCCTTAAAACGCTGTATAGATAACAGCATTTGGGTAAATATCTACCCTGTAATTATAAAGGCGCAACCTTCGGCGCCGGGCTTTTATGCCACTACCCAGTCGGGCGATACAACGGAAACCCGTCTGCCCGAAATACCTATGCTTAACAGCCTTTACCCCAACCCGGCGGTTGACCAAATAACAATGGAACTGGGCAATTTGAAAAAATACAGTGTGGTAATTAACTCATCGGCAGGCGATAAAATGTTTGCCGAAAACATACTGGGCGTTAAGTATACCGCTAATGTATCGGCCTTTGCCCCCGGTACCTATTTCATAACCGTTACCGATTTAGAAACCCAAAAGGCAGAGACTAAGAAGTTTGTGAAGTTGTAGTAAGGCTGAGTAAATAGGGTTTCATTGGGTGAAAAAGTAAGAATACTACTTAGCAATAATGCTTTTTAAATTCTGTAATTCTGTTTTTATTTCTATAACAAGGTCGTGCACCTCTTTAGACAATTCAATAAATAGGGCATTTGCTTTATCCCTATGTTCAAAATCCATATTTGACACCATACTAAAACCAGTACCGCCTATTTTTTGTGGCATCCCACTCTTATATTCTATTGACCAGCTATAAAGCAAATCACTTATTTTTTGAATCCGAGCATTAATGACAGTAGTTCCAAATAAATGTGTCTTTGCAGAACTTATAGAAAGTTCTTCCACTAGCGTGCTGCTATCTTCATTGTTCTTTACAACCCGAATAGATTTGTTAATTGTTGAAAGTAAAGCAATATACATGGCTTCTTTATCCTTCAATTCCTGTAATTCTATTGATTTTCTAAATTTTCGTTTTTCTAACTGATATGCAAATACCCAAGTTAAGGATGCTACAATTAGTCCAAAAATTCCAGAAATAAAAACCGTCAAAGAAGATATGCTATTCATTGTTTTCTATAAAACTTATAAAATCTTTAAATAGAGGTGTTGGATTGTATTGCCATCCACCATTGCCAATTGCAGAACCTACAAATTCTTTAATTAAACCAGTATTAGCTATTCTGGGAAGAATGTATTCCAACTCATCTCTTGAGTATTGAGTATAATGTTTAGAAAACCAATATGGATCATTGGTCATACCGTGTTGATTTTCTCTTTTTTCTTCAATTATAATTTTTCTTATCTCTTTTACTTCATATAATAATAATGCGACCTCTAATTCTTTTACTGTTAGCTCGTCAACTATCCTTAAATATAATTCTGGGTCATGTGTTTTTTCTTTCAATGTTAAACCACCGCGAAGGATTTGTGCGAAGACTTTTAATTTTTCTCGCTGTCTTGTTTTAGCTGTTGCTATAAAAGTTTTCTGAATTAAATCAAATCCCTCTTCCTTTCCAATAAAGTCCTTATTAATTAAATGTTCTTGAACTGCTGACATTTCATTTTGCAGTTCATCTATTAAGTATCGTAATCTTTCTTCTACAAATTTTTGTCCTGGAGAAGATAAAAGCAAGTCTAATTGTCCACCAATAATAGGTATTGCCATTATAGCTGCTCTAAGCCCATTTTCATCATTGTAAAAACTACTATAAAAAGGTATTAGCGACTTGCTATCTGCCATAATATTTTAGTTGCTGATTTTAAAACAAATATACAAAAACAAAACCCCGCCACCTTACGGTAACGGGGTTGTAAATATTCTAGGAACTAAGAACTCGGAACTAACAACTAATTAAGCCACCAACTTCTTAAACCTCAACCTGTGCGGTTGGCTATCGCCAAGGCGTTTCTTTTTGTTCTCTTCGTAGTCGCTAAAGTCGCCCTCAAAGTAATATACTTGTGAGTCGCCTTCAAAAGCCAATATGTGCGTGCACACACGGTCGAGGAACCAACGGTCGTGGCTAATAATAACGGCACAACCTGCAAAGTTCTCCAACGCTTCTTCCAAAGCGCGAATAGTATTCACGTCCAAGTCGTTGGTTGGTTCGTCCAACAGCAACACGTTAGCCTCTTGGCGAAGCGTTAAGGCAAGGTGCAAGCGGTTACGCTCACCACCCGATAGGTTGCCTACCTTTTTGCCTTGGTCTTGGCCTGAGAAGTTAAACTTGCTCACATAAGCGCGAGAGTTAAACACCTTGCCGCCAAATTCAATTACCTCGTTGCCGCCAGATATTGCTTCCCATACGTTTTTGGTAGGGTCAATATCAGTATGGGCTTGGTCAACGTAAGCTATCTTAACCGTATCGCCTACTTTAAACTCGCCGCTGGTAGGTTTTTCCTGCCCCATAATCATACGGAACAAGGTGGTTTTACCCGCGCCGTTAGGGCCAATAATACCTACTATACCGTTAGGTGGTAGTTTAAAGTTTAAATCTTCGTACAATAAGCGGTCGCCAAAACCTTTGGCAACGCCAACGGCCTCAATAACCTCGTTACCCAAACGGGGGCCAACCGGAATAAACATCTCCAGTTTTTCCTCTTTGCTTTTAACATCCTCGCCAGCCATGCGGTCATAAGCTTGCAGACGTGCTTTGCTTTTTGCCTGGCGGGCTTTGGGCGACATCCGAACCCATTCCAACTCCTTTGCAAGGTTTTTCTGACGCTTACTTTCGGTTTTCTCTTCCATTTGCAGGCGCTTGCCTTTTTGGTCAAGCCATGATGAGTAGTTGCCTTTCCAAGGGATACCTTCGCCGCGGTCAAGTTCTAAAATCCATCCCGCTACATTATCCAAGAAATACCTATCGTGGGTAATGGCAATAACGGTGCCTTTGTAGTTTTGCAGATATTGCTCCAGCCATAGTACGCTCTCGGCATCCAAGTGGTTGGTTGGCTCATCCAGCAACAAAATTTCAGGCTCTTGCAATAATAAGCGGCACAAGGCAATACGGCGGCGTTCACCACCCGATAGGTTCTTCACCTCGGCATCGGGCTCGGGGCAACGCAGGGCATCCATGGCGCGCTCCAACTTTTGGTCAATGCTCCAACCATCAACAGCCTCAATTTTATCTTGCAATTCGGCCGAGCGGTTCAACAGCTTGTCCATTTTATCGGCATCGCTGTAGTTTTCCTCTTCGCCCATTTTGTTGTTAATCTCCTCGTATTCGGCCAGCAAATCCATTACGCCCTGCGCGCCTTCGCGCACAATGTCCATAACGGTTTTGGTGTTATCCAACTCAGGCTCTTGCTGCAGGTAGCCTACACGGTAGCCGGGCGAGAAAACCACATCGCCGTCAAACGATTTTTCAATGCCGGCTATAATTTTCAAAAGGGTAGATTTACCCGAACCGTTTAAACCGATAATGCCAATTTTGGCACCATAGTAAAACGACAGGTAAATGTCTTTCAGTACTGTTTTTGCGGGTGGGTAAGTCTTGCTTACCTTCACCATAGAGAATATTACTTTTTTATCGTCACTCATAGCTTTAAAAAATGGGAGTGCGAAGATACGAATTTAGGGCATAGGGTGTAGGGGATAGGTTGTAGTTGTTTTTTGGTTGATTTTCAGGGCGTTCCGGCTGCGCCGTCGGGCTATTCGCTATAGTGGCGCCTATGGCGCCAGCTGCCGCTGCTATCCCTAACGCAAAAACTCCCCCGCCCTGCGGGCACCCCCTCAAGAGGGGATTTTTCTCAGCAAATAAAAAAGGCCCCCTTGCGGAAGCCTTTTTTAAACATAACATTACGGTTTCAAATTAATGCGAAATCACTATCTTTTTTACTGTGTTGTTGCAGCGTACAAAGTATAGGCCCGTTGGCCAGTTTGATGTATAAATAGTGCCTTGGCCGGTTAGGGTTTCGGTATGTATTAGCTGCCCAACTGTGTTGGTAATTTCTATTTTCTGGCCTTTGGCTTCATCCAGCCCCACAATGCGGAAGTAGCTGTTTGAGGGGTTTGGGAACACTGCCATTGCGCTGGCTGCATCTTCTGCCAAGCCCACCGTTTTTTCATTATCCTCGCCAAAGGTTGGTGTTTTTATTACAAAAGGCCCTGTGCCGTTTGGTATGCGGGCAAAGCCCATATCAGCCGTTTGCTGGCCAAAGGTTATAGAGTCTACAATGGCTAACGATGCATCTAACAAATATACCACCTCGCCAGCGGCCGATAGTTTAAAGTTGGTATGGTTGGCAGGGCCTTGGGCGCTGTCTTCATCTGCCCAAAAAATTAGGTAACCATCAGCAGCAATGCTAGTGCCTTGGGGTATTTCCCACTTGTCTAAGTTAGCCGGGTTGTCAGTCAAATAAAAACCACTTAAATCAACCGCAAAATTGTTGTTATTGTGCAGCTCAATCCAGTCTTCATACTCGTCGGCTTCGTCCATTTCTGTAACCGAGTTTGATGCCATAAGCTCGTTAATAACCACACCGGTTACGGTTGAACCTACCGGTGCAATTTGGTATACATATACATCATGTTCGGCACCCACAGGGCTGTAGCTAACTGATAGGGCTGCGTTGTTGGCAACAGCCTCTACATAAAAACGCACGTAAGTGCCCGTTATTTGCCCCGGTAATGATGCTCCGTAAGTACCGTCGCCGCTGGTGCCATCGTTATGCGCGCCATCATCATACATAGTAGTTTTGGTAAAGTTGCCTACTACACCCGTAGCATAGTATAGGTTTACCGCATTAATACCACTGGTTGAGGTAACTGTTGTAGTTACGTTTGCAGCCTCCATTGGCAATGGGGCTGTCCAAGCTTGGTTGCTTGTGTTGTATTGGATAACGGTGGTAATAACAGGTGCTACCTGTGCCACTTCGGTATTGGCCAACAGGTTGGTGCGGCGGGTGTTTACAAAGTTTTTAAGTACCGTTATTTCGCTTACAAACTGGTTGTAGGTATAAATCTTTTTAGGGTCGGCATTTACCAAGGCATCAATCTGCGCTTTGTAATTATCAAGCATGGCATTGCACTTGGTAACATCCAACTCTTCAGTAATAATGGTGCGCATGTGGGCAAGGTAACGTTGCCTCCAAGCCGGCACAGCCAATAATTTATTTAATAACGGGTAGTTGGCGTTGGTAGCGTTGTAAAAAGCATTCCAGTTGGCGGCATTGGCTTTCATTACGCTGTTGCCGTCAAACTCTTGCGGCACAAGGCGGCCGGTTTCAGGCTCATAGTAAACGTAGTAGTCCATTTTACCTTTGTACACATAGCTATCATCGTCTGAAAAAGCAATTTCCGATGCTAAAAACCATAACACACGGTCAACATCAAAATAGTTTGGCAATACTGTTGGCAGGTTAGCTGTTGATGTGTTGTTTAAAGCATTGCAACCCGCAACCAGCTTAGTCCACGGGTCATCAGTATCGCTACTTTTTAATGAGTATTTAGCTTGATATAAAGCCGTGTCGGCCCCCAAATAATTTAAGGCTGTTGTGCCATCGCCCCACTGGCCGCCGCCGCCCGGGCCACCGCCGGTTGTGCGCACATAAGCGCGCCAGTTGGCGCCATCGTTACTCATAAACCACTCGCTTAAAAAGTCTTTATTTATTTGTTGTACGTTAGGGTAAATGCCCCAGTCAACATTATTTAAATACAGGTGTATAAAGTTGCCTTTAGCCGCCGGTACGTGTTTGCTTATTTGGTGCAGGTAAAACACCTCACGCAAAAACGATGCATCTTCAAAAGCATTGTTAAAATTAAGGTTGTCGTAGCCCATTATGTCCTGGCCATCAACAACATAATTTACATCTACCGAAAACGATTTTTTCTGGCCCTGCACATTCATGTACGACGTGTTGCCTTTAAAGCCAACACCTACGCTATCGTATACAACGCCGTCAACCGTCATAGTGGCCGGTATTGGCGTGCGTGTTTGGTAGTTTTGGGTAAGTAGGGTCCAGTAGTTTGTTTGCGGAAAATCTAAATAGACACTACGTATGGTGGTACTATCGTAAAAGCCCGATTGTGGCGCAACACCACCGGTAACCAGCCTGTGCCCATCGGTCGAGAGGCGTATTTCTAACGGGAGGTTTTGGGCATTTAGTATGCCTATGCTTGCCAGCAAGGCCAGCAGGGTTATAATTTTAATGCGGGTAATAATTCTAATACGGGGAATAATAGTTTGCATAGTACATCAATTTGAAACTACTCAGACGAGATAAAATGCAAAGGTTTAATACAGGTTAACATTTTTTTAACGCTGCAATAACATTTAAAATAAGGCAATGAAGAATACTTACTCGCCCTCGTTAACAGGAAATGGGTTGGGCGGGCCAACACGTTTTTTACCATCCATACCCATGGTAGCTAATATATACATGCCCATATGGTAAGCGCCTAAGCCACTGGCAACATGCCATAAAAAATGCGTACCCATAGGCAGGTAATCAGTTACATCTTTATCAACCAACCTAAAAATTAATGCCAAAAGCATTAAACCTATGGCTAAAAACAGGTGGTTGCTTTTGTAAAAACGGGTGTTGACTAAAAAAATAAGGCAGGGCAGAAAAATTGTTACCCCCGATATGAAGTAGGAGATATTCATAATCATTTGCCCGGTTAGCTGTAGGTTGTTCTTCTGCTCATACAGCGCTATGCGCAAGGCAAACAGGGCCAATGTGGTAATAATAGCCAAAGGCCAGCTATGCAATATGCGTTTCCAAAAAATAAGGGCTACGGCTAATGATACGATGATGATGGGTACAAAGTCCATGTATACCAACCAGTCTGACGTGCGCAAACCGTGAAACAGTGTGCTGCCAATGCCACCAATTAGTAATAGCGCCGCGGCAAAATATACAAAGCCTCGGCCCGGTTGCTCGGGTTTTATTTTATATAGAAAAAATGCCCCTGCCCCCGCTATAAACAGCGACGATATGGAGTTCCAAGGCTCTACAAAAGGCCTGTGGCCTATAAGCGTTTCAGCATATTCAGGGCCATTATCAGTAATTTGCAAAAGTATAGTTAGCAACGACATATTGTTATCATAACCAAAACCGTGCTAAAAAGTTTGTATCATTGAAAAATGAATAAGCTTTTAATTTTGGCGGGTAGCTGGGTTTTAGTTGGTGCAATAGCCTCTGTAAATATTATTGCCAAATTATTTTTTTTGATGCATTGGCCTTTTAGTGCATCACTAATTAATAGCTCTAACACCATCTTACTAATTAGTTTAGCACTGCTTGTAGTATTGCTTATGGTTATAAAAGGCAAGCCAAAAACAAACAAGCCGGCCAGCACATTCTACATTGTGTTGGGTGTTATAAGTGCATTGCTTGTATTTACTACTATTGCAGGTTTACTGTTTAAAATAATGCATTGGGCTGGCTGGTCTGTTATATTAATACTGTCCTTGTCATCTTGGGCAATAGTAATTCCTGCCTTTTGCATTAAAAAGGCAATAGATACTTTGAGTAAAGAAAAATTAAGCGGTAACGAGTTGTAAAATGCTCTCAAAAATAGCGCGGCCGTCAACGTTGCTTAGTTCGCCATCGGCAGCACGTTCGGGGTGGGGCATCATACCAAATACATTTTTACCTGCGTTAGTTACACCGGCTATATTTTTCAATGCGCCGTTAGGGTTGGCTGCATCGGTAATGTTACCGTTTTCATCGCAATAGCGGAATAATATCTGGCCGTTATCTTCCAGGCCTTTCAACTCATCATCGCCAATGTAAAAGCGTCCTTCGCCGTGTGCAATAGGAATTTTATAGGCCTTGTTTACGTCCAATCCGCGGGTAATAAGCGTATCGGTATTCTCAGGCTTTAGGTAAACGTTTTTGCAAATAAATTTATGGCTGGCATTGTGCAACAAAGCGCCGGGCGTTAAGCCTGCCTCGCACAAAACCTGAAAGCCGTTGCAAACGCCAAATAAATAACCGCCACGGTTAGCGTGGTTAATTACCTCATTCATAATGGGCGAAAAGCGGGCAATAGCACCCGAGCGCAAATAATCTCCGTATGAAAAACCGCCCGGAAGCACAATAAAATCACAACCTTTCAGGTCGTGGTCTTTATGCCACAAACGTTCAACCTTTTGGCCCATCAGGGTTTCAAGTACATAAATCATATCATGGTCGCAGTTGGACCCAGGAAACGTTACAACGCCAAATTTCATGGTGCAAAGGTAAGAGATTTTTTACCCCCTCCCAAACCCTCCCCCTGAAGTGGGGAGGGCTTTTATTTTTCCCCCTCTCTTTTAGGAGAGGGGGTTAGGGGGTGAGGTTAAATTTTCTACTTTTAACAACTTGAAACCCAACAAAAAATATACAATAGCAGATTATGTAAAAGGCATTACTACGGGCAACCGTGTAGTGCTTGGGCAGGCTATAACCTTAGCCGAAAGCACGTTGCCTGAACACCGCCAACTTGCAGTGCAGGTGGTAAAGCAATGCCTGCCATTGTCGGGCAAGTCTATCCGCGTAGGTATTACCGGTGTGCCGGGTGTTGGCAAAAGCACGTTTATAGAGAGTTTGGGAATGTATCTTACCGCACAAGGCCATAAAGTGGCTGTATTGGCGGTTGACCCTAGCAGCGCACGCACCGGTGGCAGTATTATGGGCGATAAAACCCGTATGGACGAACTGGCTGCCAATCCCAACGCATTTATACGCCCTTCGCCCTCGGCGGGCAATTTGGGCGGGGTGGCCAATCGCACCCGCGAGTGTATTATTCTTTGCGAAGCTGCCGGTTACGATATTATTTTGGTTGAAACCGTTGGGGTAGGGCAGAGTGAAACGGAGGTTAAAAATATGACCGACTTTTTTCTGCTGCTTATGTTGGCCGGCGCCGGCGATGAGTTGCAGGGAATAAAACGCGGCATAATGGAAATGGCCGATGCTATTGCAATAAATAAAGCCGATGGCGACAACCTGGCTAAAGCCAAAACCGCCCGTGGCGATTATGCCCGTGCCGTACATATGTACCCCGCCGATGATGCCGGTTGGAGCACCCGCGTAGAGGTATGTTCAGCCATTGAGAAAAAAGGAATTGATACCGTTTGGACGATTGTAGAAGAACATAACCTGATGCTTAAAACCAAAGGCTTATTGAATGAACGCCGCAAACACCAAAACCTGACATGGTTTAGGCAATTACTGGGCGAATTGCTTACTGATGCCTTTAACACCCATGATGAAAGCGGGTTGCATGACGCCGAAAGGGCTATTATAGAAGGAAAACTGTTGCCGTCAGAAGCGGCTCAAAAATTAATAGCTGATTTCTTACAGAACTAGTTGATTTTTTTATTTCAAATAAAAATATACCTTTCGAAATTATATCTGTGATTTATGAAACGGTTTTTTACAACGCTATTACTATTGGGTTCATCTACGACATTTTTGTCGGCCCAGTGTACAACAACTAACGCAGGCCCCTGCCATTGTGCTGATGAGGTTAGCACCAACTGCGATTTACTACCCGATATTACGGCATCGTGGAAAGGGCTGCTCGATTTTATTGAGTACCCGCAAACCAGCAACAATACCGATTATAACCAAGGCACCAACGACGGGCGTTTGCGCGTATCCGTTTCAACCCCCAATATTGGCTATGGCTCGTTAACAGTTATGGCAAGCACCTGGTATGTTTGCGGTACCGATACCACGCAAGATAGTGGCCAGTGCCCCGACGGTTCGTACCCACACCAACTTATTACCCAGCGTATTTACCATAAAAATGGTAATACCATGACGTATACCGACCGTTGGGCCGGCAGTATGACTTACCACCCCACCCACGGCCACTCGCACGTTGATAACTGGGGCATTTATACCCTACGCATTAAAGACCCTAATGAGCCTAACCCGCTAAACTGGCCTATTGTAGGTAGCGGCACCAAACAAGGCTTTTGCCTAATGGATTACTACTCATGCAGCACAGGTGCTGCCAGTGGCCATTGCCGCGATGATAATACCGTTTACAATCAAGGCTTGGCGCTTAATGCCACTTCTGCTTTTCCTAACTATGGGTTAGGTGGCGGCGGCTACAATTGTAGCCCTACACAACAAGGCATTTCATCGGGCTTTACCGATTTGTATAGCAAAGCGTTGGATATGATGTGGATTAACATTCCGCCCGGCGTTTGCAACGGTAACTACTGGATTGTGGTAGAGGTTGATCCTAACGGCAATTTCCTTGAATCGAACGAAGACAATAACTACACTGCAGTGCCTATTACCATTACCCAACAAAGTGCCCCGGGCACCAATCCTTTTGCTACCATTACCTCAAACAAACAACCCTTTATTTGCGAGGGCGATAGCATTGTATTAAGCTGCAACGCAGGTACAGATATGCTATGGAGCACAGGCGAACATGCCCAAAGCATTGTAGTGCACCAACCCGGCACGTATAGTGTTACAGTTACCAACTATTGCGGTGTTGCTACATCGCAAGATTATGTGGTAACCGTTGGCCTTGCAGGAAGTGCACCATTGGTAGCCGATACCTCATTATGCTCGCCCGGCTCTGCTACTATTTCAGGTGGTGCAGACTATAAATGGTATGCCGATTCTACTGCTACAACCCTTTTAGGTAGTGGTGATGTATTTACCACGCCATTTTTAAATGAGACCGATACTTTTTACGTGCGCGAAGTTACCCAATTGCCTAACAATCAGTATTTCAGCGAGCCACATAATACTGACTTTGGCGGTGGTGGATATACTACAACAGGCCAGTATTTGATTTTTGATGCTGTATCACCATTTACTCTTAAATCAGTAAAGGTTGATGCTAACTCATCGGGCAACCGC
The DNA here is from genome assembly GCA_031412115.1 of Flavobacteriales bacterium. Taxonomy (GTDB): domain Bacteria; phylum Bacteroidota; class Bacteroidia; order CAMBQF01; family CAMBQF01; genus CAMBQF01. The sequence goes on along the minus strand of JANOCJ010000378.1, from coordinate 14,527 downwards.
ACTATTTATTTACGCTCGTTTAATAATACCGTTATTGATTCTGTAATAGCAAACATTCCTCAAGGCGTTAGCCGTGTTAACCTAAACTTTAATGTTCCTGCCGGTACCGATTACCGATTAACAGCTAGTACCAATCCGGGTTTAAACAGAAATTCATCGGGCGTAGCCTATCCTTACCAAATACCCGGCATTTTATACCTTAAAAACTCTTCAGCCGGAGCCGACAAATATTACTATTATTACGACTGGGAGGTTGAAACCCCGGGCAACACCTGCACATCGGCCATTGGTAATTTTGTGGTTAACGTAGGCAATATGGCTACGCCAACCATTAATGGCTTAAATGCAGACTATGATGTAACAGATGCCGATGTAACCCTAACAGGCACCCCTGCGGGTGGTGTATTTAGTGGCCAGGGCATTACGGGCAATACCTTCTCTCCTGCACTAGCCGGCGAGGGTGGGCCTTATACTATTACTTATACCTACACATTAAACGGATGCTCGGTATCTACTACAAGTACTGTTACCGTAACTCAACTAATAAGCGTAAATGAAATTGACGATTTTAAATCGCCTATACAAGTTTACCCCAACCCCGGCAACGGCCAGTTTAACCTAACCTTTGAAACTACAAAAGCCAAAGACGTAAGCCTTACCGTAGTTGACCTTACCGGCCGTGCTATTTGTGGCGAAAACATTAGCCAGCTAAACGGCAAATACAACCGCACCTTTGGCACAAATAACATGGCCAGTGGCGTTTATATGCTAACCATTACTATTGATGGCCAGCGCTCGGTACGCAAGCTGGTAGTTAATTAAACCTTTTTTAAAATACTATAGTCATAGCCCTGTTCACTTTTGTGGATGGGGCTTTTTGTTAACCCTCTCTCCCGAGGCTTCGGGAAGAAGAGGGGGCAAGGGGGTGAGGCTTCTTTTTTATTTTGTAATAATTAGCACAGCAACCGTTTACCCCTATATATTTGTATAACAAAAAAACAACGATGAAAAAATTTTTACTCGCATTATCAGTACTTGCTTCACTTGCAATGTATGGCCAGTCAACACAGGGTGTTTTGCCCCAAATAGCCATTTCTGAAATAATGTATAACCCACCGGAGTCAGGCACCGACTCGTTGGAATATATAGAGATTTATAACTACGGCCTTACTACTGTAAGCATGGACGGTTGGAAGTTTACCAAAGGCATTTTATATACTTTTCCCAATCTACTTTTACCGGCGGGCAGCTACTTTGTGCTTTGTGCCGACTCTGTTGCATTTGCAGGCTTTTACGGTTTTCCAGCCAGGCAATATACCCAGGCGCTAAACAACACGCCCGGCGATACCATTCAACTAAAAGATAATTTTAACAACCTTATTGATGAGGTTATTTACCTAAACAGTGCCCCTTGGCCTGTTGGCCCGCCAAGCCCTGCGGCCGGTGGCCCATCTATTGAGTTTTGCGACTTTACGTTGGATAATAATGTTGGCGCCAACTGGGCCATTGCTACATCGCCCATTGGTGGTATTGTAAATAGCTTACAGGTTTACGGTACACCAACCGGAGCTTGCAGCGGCTCAGTAAACACTACCATTGCTGATATACAGATAACCGAGATAATGTATAACAACCCCGGTAACGATGATTATGAATTTATAGAGATTTACAACCGTGGCAATACTAATGCCGATGTTAGTGGGTACACCTTTACATCGGGTATAAACTTTACCTTCCCTAATGCAATTTTGCCTCCGGGCGCGTTTTTGTACTTATCTGTTAACCCATCTATTGCCGATAATTTTTATGGCTTTAGCTCATTTACCTACACCGGCGACCTTAGCAATACCGGCGAAAAATTGCAGATAGAAAATGCCATAGGCGATGTTATTGACTCGCTTACCTACGGCAGTACTGCCCCTTGGCCTACCGAGCCCGATGGCGACGGCAACTCGCTTACCTTGTGCAACACAGCCAGCGATAACAGTGTGGCAACAAACTGGGCTGCTGCGCTAAACTATGTTGGCAACAACGGCCCCAATGCTATTTATGCTACCATACTAACAGTAGGCTGCACAGTTGGCCTGCACGAAACGGCTGAACAAAATGGCGTAAAAGTAGCCCCCAATCCGGTTGATAATGACTTGTATATTTATGTAAACGGCAACAAGCAGTTTAGCATGCAGGTGTACGATGTTACCGGCAAAATGGTAATGACAAATACTGCTACAGCAGGCACAAACAACTATGGTGTTGATGCCCTACCCGCAGGCTTGTATGTAGTGCGTTTTAATGAAGTTAACTCAAATTCAACCTTTGCCATTAAATTTTTGAAGAAATAACCTAGTTTTGCAAAATCATTTTTTAAGAAGCCATGAGCGATAAAAAGAGAAGTATAATTCTTGTTCCCCACGATTTTACCCCTATAGCAGATAGCGCCGTTAACTATGCCATAGAGGTAGCCAAACTGTTTAATAACGAAATTTACCTTTTGCACATTGTTGAAAGTGGTATACTTGAATCGAAAAGCAGCGTAGAACGCGACCAAAGCGAGTCTATAGCTAAACTTAATGCCATAGCCGAAAGGATAAACCAACAAACCCCTGCGCTTAAGGTATCGCCTATTGTAAAACGCGGTAGTATTTTTGAAACCATTGGCGAAACCGCCGACGAGTTGGATACCAACCTGGTAGTAATGGGTACGCATGGCATTAAAGGCTTGCAGTTTGTTACCGGCAGCCGTGCTATTAAAGTTATTACCAGCTCTAGCGCACCGTTTGTGGTTGTACAACAAAAACCACTGGGTGCACAAGGCTTTAAAAACATTGTATTACCGCTTGACCTTACCGCTGAAACCAAAGCTAAATTGCCTTGGGCGGTGTACTTAGGCAAAAATTTTGGTGCTACGTTCCACCTGTTTGTTAAAGAAGAAAAGGACCAATTTTTAGCTAAGCGTGTACAAAATAATTTGGCTTTTGCTGAAGGCTTCTTCCAAAAAAATGGTGTAAACTATACTGTAACGCATGATACGGAAGGCGGCGATTTTGCCCGTCAAACTATCCGTTTTGCATCGGGTAAAGATGCCGACCTTATTGTAATTATGACACAGGTAAAAGAAGAGTTGACAGACTATGTGCTGGGCCTTGATGACCAGCGTATAGTGGCTAACGATGCGCAAATACCGGTAATGTGTGTAAACCCTAAAGAGGATATGACCGTTTCTAAAAGTATATTAGACTTTTAAAAATTGATAAAACACAAAATACTATTGACAATATGCATGGCCCTAGGCTGTGCATATTGCGTTTATGGGCGTATGGTTATGCCGCCCGATACTGTGTTTTACCTTGGTCGCGATACGTTTAAAACCCCTGTGTATGCCTTTTATGGCAAGGCCAAAGGCCCTGTTATGATTTTAGATGCAGGCATACATGGCGATGAAATAGCCGGGCAAATTGCTACCGATAGTATTGTAAAGCATATTAAAATTGAAGAAGGCACTTTATATATTATTCCGCGTGTAAACCGCTTGGCAGCGTTGGATAGTACACGGTTTTTAAATGTTGATTTAAACCGCACCTTTCCGGGCGATACCTGTTGGGTTGATTATGAGTACACCCTATCGTACCTGTTTATGCAGTTGATAGATTCTATTAAACCCAATTTGGTAATAAACCTGCACGAAGCGCGCAGCCATCTTAACATTAAGACTATAAAGAACAAGGATAAAATGGCCTTTGGACAAACACTTATTACTATTGAAGAGCCTTACAGCCCCTATTTACAATCGGTATTAGATAGTGTTAACACCCAAATAACGGCAGCATTTACTACCCCGTTTAAAAAGGGTAAACTTATATATGGCAGAAAATTTAAGTTGCACCGCTTTCCGTTTATGGCGGCAGGCTCGTTAGATAATATTTACCTGCGGCTAAAAATAAACTCGTACACGGTAGAAACATGGCGCGGCTATGACTTGCCCGATAGGGTGAATATGCAAATGATTATCTCGTTGGAATTTATGCGCCAACTGGGGCTGAAATTTAATATGAATAACTAACCTATGCTGTTGGGCAAAACATACCGGTTTTGGCTTGGCTTAGGGTTGCTGGCACTGCTTTGCTATTTTGTTATTTTTTGGCAGCTAAACACAACCATTATGCGCGAGTGGGATGAGGCACGAAACGCTACCCACGCTATTAATATGATTGCCAATGGGAATTACCTTGTAAGAATGTATGAAGGCCACCCCGATATGTGGGAAACCAAACCACCTTTATTTATATGGCTACAGGTATTATGTGTTAAACTGTTTGGTACCTCGCTTTGGGTGTTCCGCCTGCCATCAGCCTTGGCAGCGTTGGCAACAGTAAGCATTATAGTGCGTTTTTTATGGCAGCAAACAAAATCGTTATTGCCGGGTATAGCTGCCGCTGTAGTTATGCTTACTACCTATAATTATACACTCAACCACTGCGCCCGCACTGCCGACCATGATGCATTGCTTATATTCTTCGAAACCGCCCTTTGCATCAGCTTTTACCGGTATTTATATGCTGAAGCATATGCCAAAAACAAATACCTGCTATATTGCTTTATTTGCTTTACGCTGGCTATGCTTACCAAAAGTATAGCGGTGTTTATGGTGCTGCCGGGGTTATTTATATGGTCGTTATACCAACTTAAAATACTGAATATACTAAAAAACCCACGGGTATATCTATATACACTTGCATCGTTTGGGGTGGTTGGGTTGTACTACTATCTGCACGAGTTGCAAACCCCCGGCTACCTGCAGGCCGTATGGGAAAATGAACTTTTTCCGCGCTATTTTAATTCAGCAAAAGGCTACACGTACGAGAAGATAAAAAGTCCTTGGAAATATGCAGAAAATTTGATGTATAGCTCCATTATAGTATGGGTATTTATTCCGTCAGCTATGCTGTTTTGTGCAACTAAAAACAACCACCGCAAAACAGCACTGTACTTTACCGTGTTAGCTGTGGTGTTTTACACAGTAGCCAGTTTGGGCACTTTTAACGGTTGGTATATAAACCCCATAGTGCCAATGTTGGCAATAGTTTGTGGGCTAGGCGTATACGCAGGCTATAATTATATAATGGCTTGGGTAAAAAGCCGCAATTATAGTGTAAAAACTACGCATATACTATTAAGTATAATTACGGTAATTGTACTGTACGAACCCATCAGAAAACAACTGGTACATGAGCGTAATGTGGCCAATAATTATTATATATCAGGTAGTTATGGCAAGCTATTCAACATTTTAGAGAAGGAACACCCCGAAATAAATGCCTTTACTATTTATGTAAGACACCACAACCAATCGCTACAATTTTATTACGAACTTTACAGTAAGTTACGCAACTACAAACTGGATTATGTATATTACACCAGTAATAATATACCGGCACTTAATAATATGGTAATGTGCGCCGAACCGACCTTAAAAGCCCAAATTGATACATTATATACTACTAAACCCATTGCCGCCTTTGGAGATTGTATACTATACAAACTCGATACACACAAATAATACATAGCTATGGAAGCTGAAACGCTGCATAAACCGGCAACAGTCCTACCCCCGCATCCCGAAAAAGAGCACTTTATTTTTAAAAATGCCTATTACATGGCATATAATACGCTCAATTTTTTGTTTGATAATTATAAAACCATGGGCCCCATTTATTGGGTAACATCGCCCATACGTAAAATTGCCATACTGCAAGACCCTGAGGTAATACGCTATGTATTGCAGGACAATAACAAGAACTACGTAAAAAGCTTTGGCTACGACCCTTTAAAACTATTGCTGGGCAATGGTTTACTTACCAGCGAGGGCGATTTTTGGCGCAAACAGCGCCGCTTGGCCCAGCCCGCTTTTCATAAAGAAAAGCTAGCCAATATTGTTGACACTATGATAACCTGCACCGGCCAAATGCTGGTGCGTTGGGAAAAACTAGCAGGCGAAGAGATAAATGTATCGTCTGAAATGAACAAAATAGCCCTCGATATTGTATCTAAAAGTCTGTTCATTAGTAATGTTGAACAGGAAATGGATAAAATTAGCAAATGGGTAACCGTTGCTATTGAGCATGGCTCTGAACGAATCCGCTCTCCATTTAAACTGCCGGTATGGATACCTACGCCCGGCAACAGGAAAGAAGCGCAGGCGGTTAAAATATTAAACCAGGTGGTTAACGGCATTATAGAACAACGCAGGGCGGAGGGCAAGTCGTACGACGATTTACTCTCCATGCTAATGGATGTGCGCGACGAGGACACCGGCGAAGGGATGAGCAACCAGCAACTGCGCGATGAGGTAATGACCATTTTTATTGCCGGCCACGAAACCACTGCCAACGCCCTTACGTGGGCATTTTATACGTTGGCAAAAAATCCTGAAGTAGAAGCAAAGTTATTTGAAGAGGTAAGCCGCGTATTGCAAGGCCGCCCCGTTGGTTTTGATGATTTAAGACAGCTAACCTATACCCGCCAGGTAATTGATGAAACCATGCGCATGTACCCACCCGCATGGATTATTGGCCGCAAAACCCTGGCCGACGATGAAATAGGCGGTTATAAAATACCTGCCGATACTAATTGCCTGATACCCACTATATGCATACACCGCAGCCCTAAATTTTGGGACGAGCCCGAGGTGTTTAATCCCGATAGATTTGCCCCTGACAAAGTGAAGGAACAGAAACGTTTTACCTATTTTCCGTTTGGCGGCGGACCCCGTTTATGCATTGGAAATAATTTTGCGCTAATGGAGATGCAGGTAGTTTTGGCATCCATTATTCAAAATTATCACCTGATTTTTAGCGAGAGCGCCGAAATAAATTTAGACCCATTAATAACTTTAAGGCCCGATAGAAATATTTACCTCCGATTAGTAAAACGCTAATTTTGAATTATTTGTTAAAGAGGGCTGAACTAATTTAAAGTATTTTGTTTAATGTTCAATGTTAAAACTCTGAAAAAGTGCATAATAAGAATGAATAAAGATTTTTTTTTATTCGACAGTAATTATTTATGTTTGCAACCACAACACAATAAACACCATTTTATTAATTTAATACAACAACTATGACTAAGGCTGATTTAGTGAATGAAATTGCGGAAAAAACCGGGGTCGAAAAGGTAGCTGTACAAGCAACAGTTGAAGCCTTGATGAAATCGGTAAAAAATTCGCTTAGCTCAGGACAAAATGTGTATCTTCGCGGCTTTGGCAGTTTTATTGTAAAACGCAGGGCAGAAAAGAAAGGTCGTAACATTACAAAAAATAAAACGATCATCATCCCTGAGCATTACATACCTGCTTTTAAACCGGCAAAATCGTTCGCCGACAAAGTAAAAAAGAACGTAAAAAGCGCTAAGTAATAATTAATTGAAAGTAGTACCGCTAAAACAAATATTTGTATCACTAGCATTTATAGGTTTAGCGGTGCTTTTATATTTTGCGCCGCGCGGCTACCCCGGTGTTAAAGCTAAAGCTGAAGCTGGCCAACAGCAGCAGCAGCAGGGTGCCGGCATTGAAGACCAAATTGCCGATGTGAAAAAGCAACTTGGGCCCGACAAGACCAAAAAGATAAACCAATTCGAACAGCAACTAAGCGCTGCCAATACGCCTACGGCTAAAATTGCAGCCCTTGATTCGCTTACGGCTGAATGGGATAAACAACTGCGCCCTTTTATAGCCGCCCACTACAGTTTTGAAAAGTCGGAAATTTTAAATACTTTTGCCGCTTGGTTTGAAACGGGTAACCGCTTTTTTGCCCTTACCGGCATTATCCCACAAGATAAACAAGAAGAGCGTTCGGCAGTATACAGCCAGGCCGGAGAGGCATTTTACAGGGCGTTAGCAATAAACCCTACCGATACCACCGTACGCACTCGTGCAGCCATTTGTAAAGTAGAAGGCAGCCCCGATCCTATGCAAGGCATTTTAGCCCTGCGAGAGTTGGTTAAGGAAGACTCTACAAACCTTGAGGCCCAGTTGAACCTTGGTATGTTTGCACTTAAAACTACCCAGTTTGACAAAGCTGAAAAGCGCTTTAGGACAGTAATAGCCTTGTCTCCCGATTTTAAAGAGGGGTACTGGTACCTGGCCGGCGCGCTTGAAGGGCAAAACCGTATTGATGATGCCATACGGTATTATAAAGAATATATTAAGCGGAATAAGGAAAATTCGGCTGAGAATCAAGAAATTGAAGAATATATTAGTAAATTAAAAAGTAAAAAAAATTAGAAAATGCCAAGCGGAAAGAAAAGAAAACGCCATAAAATGGCTACCCACAAACGTAAAAAACGCTTAAGAAAAAATAGGCATAAAAAGAAAGGTAGATAGTTAGTTTAAACTATTGATTGCCACTGTTTATCCTCATAATTAGTGGCTTACAAGCCTTATAGTATAAAGTAGTATTCCCGGACTTTAAACAGTTGCGGGAATATTGCTTTGTTTTAATTCAACATCCAAAAGCGTGAATAAAGAACTGGTAATAGATTCTGCCGAAGGCGAAATCACTATTGCCCTTCTCGAAGATAAAAAGCTGGTTGAAATAACCCGCGAGAAGAGCAATAAGAGTTTTGCCGTGGGCGATTTTTACCTGGGGCGGGCTAAGAAAATTATGCCCGGCCTAAACGCCGCATTTGTTGATGTTGGGTACGAGAAAGATGCCTTTTTGCATTACCTCGACTTAGGGCCCCAATTTTCATCGCTTAGTAAATTTGTTAAGCTATACTCATCGGGCAAAATTAACAGCCCCATGCTCAACGATTTTCACTCCGAGCCCGACATACGTAAGGACGGAAAGATATCAGAGCAGGTACGCACTAATGATTTGGTGCTGGTACAGGTAGCTAAAGAGCCTATCTCATCAAAAGGCCCGCGTATAACGTCTGAGCTATCATTAGCCGGCCGTTATTTGGTGTTGGTGCCTTTTTCTGATAAGGTTTCTATCTCCCAAAAAATTAAAGACCCGGCCGAAAAAGACCGTTTGCGTAAGCTGATAGCTGCCCTTAAGCCCAAAGGCTTTGGCGTTATCATACGCACCGTAGCCGAGGGTAAAAAGGTAAATGATGTAGAGTCGGACCTTAACGACCTTGTAGCGCGCTGGAAAGAGTGCGTAGCCGCTATTAAAGTAGGCAAGCCACCCATGCGTGTGCTGGGCGAGGTTGATCGTAGCACGGCTATTATACGCGATATGTTGAATGCTGATTTTAACCACATCAACGTAAATAGCGAGCGTATTTTTGGCGACTTAAGCACCTACATAAAAAATATTGCCCCCGACAGGGAGAAAATACTAAAGCTTTACAAAGCCAAGCCCGATATTTTTGAGGCTTTTGGTGTAAACAAGCAGATAAAAGCCCTGTTTGGCAAAACAGTAAACCTACGCAGCGGCGGCTACCTTATTATTGAGCATACCGAGGCCCTGCACGTTATTGACGTTAACAGCGGCCACCGTAAAACCATAGAGGGCGACCAGGAAAACAACGCCCTGCTGTGCAACCTTGAGGCTGCCAGCGAAATTGCCCGCCAGTTGCGCCTGCGCGATATGGGTGGCATTATTGTGGTCGATTTTATTGATATGCACAACCCCGCCAACCGCAAACAGTTGTTTGACAGGTTGCGCAACGAGATGGAAAGCGACCGTGCCAAGCACAACATCCTTCCGCCAAGTAAATTTGGTTTGGTGCAAATTACCCGTCAGCGCGTACGTCCCGAGACTAATATTGACACCTACGAAAAATGCCCTACCTGCGATGGAACAGGCCTTATACAGCCCCCTATTACGCAGATAGATTTAATAGAAGGCAACCTGCGTTATTTGCTTACCGAGCAAAACGAGAAAAAAGTGAAGCTGTTTGTGCATCCGTACCTACAGGCCTATATCACCAAAGGGTTCTTCTTCAAATCGTTGCAATGGCAGTGGTACAAAAAGTACAAAAAGTGGATTTCTGTAGCCGCCAATCCGGCCTATACCTTGCTGCAATACAGCTTTATAAACAGCCACGGCGAAGAGATTAAGCTTTAGGAATTAAACCCTCCCTTTAATAACAGATTTTTCCGGCGTAAGCAAAGATGGGCCTTCATTTCGAAACGGGCACCTGCAAGGAAAGTGAACGTCATGCCGCAGGCATGAAAGCGCGCGCTGTTCGACGTCCGCCAAAGGCGGACTCGTTTGCACGGTTTAGTGAACGCCCCGTAGCAGGTCGGGGAGAAATGACAGCCCTTGATTTTTTTGATTACTTTTTTTGATCAAGCAAAAAAGTAATGCTGTCGGCAGACAAATAAAGTCTAAATATTCCGACAAACCTCTTCCTAAAATTCCGACAAAAAGCAAAATCTGTTTTTGGGTTTAGCTATGCGCTAGTATAATTTAGCGCTAACTAAAAACAACCCAAAACATATTTGCCTGTGATTTAGATTATCTATCGGCTTCTCATGTTCAAACTCGGCAACCGGAAAACTGTTGAGGAATTAGTTTTTTAGATTGGTTTAGTTAGCGAAATCCCTCACCATGCAAATGGTGGGGGATTTTTTATCATTACTAATTACACAAAATATTAGATTTGTAAAAAAAACTAGCCAAAACAAGTTTAATGAATAGCCAATATATACATTCTCTTAAAGCACTAAAAGAGAAATTAAATTCCAGAGAATTATCAGCATTAGTAGGCGCAGGTTTCAGTAAAAATGTAAACAATCTATTTCCAACGTGGTGGGAATTATTACTGGATATGGCTAAGGCTATATATGAATCGGATATAAAACGAGAATATAACCTTAGTACTAATGCAGCAACAGTACTACCATACGAAGAATATTTAAATGAGCGATTGGAGGAGAAAATAAAAAATAATGGAGGTTACTTAAAATTGGTTTCACAATACATTCAACAAAATGGTTATAGGGAAATTGTTGAAAGTTATATTGAAGAAAGAACACCATTTTTAATTTCTCGTCAAGAAGAGAATATACTAAGGTATAAAAATGGCAATAGTTTTAAAGAAATTAAATTAAAAAAAGATGATTTAAGATTGCATGAAAAACTATTGGATTTGCCTTGGAATAATATTTTTACAACAAATTACGATAATTTATTAGAGAAGTCTAGTGATAGACTAATTCAGAAAGAAGTTGAAGATAAAATTAAAGCAATTGAAGAAGAGAATGATGAAGCGCAACTATTTATTGATTTGAATAATGAAAAGATTAAAGAAATAGAAGAAAAATACAATGAAAATAGTAGTGGGTTTCCAAGTATTGAAGATAATAGCATAAGTAATTTAAATGTAGATAATTCGTCAAAAAATGAAGATAAGCAAAAATTATTTGAGCAGACATTCAAGTATAACTGGGAAAATGGCTCGCAAGAAAACAGAATAAAAAACAATAACGCAACTATAGAACAACTTAAAAATATAAGTAAAGAATGTTATTCTGTAATTACCTCAAGTCCCCAATTAGCATTAAAACGCTCGCGCAATATAATTAAACTTCATGGAAATATGAGGGAGGATGGTGATGAAGAGATAGGATTTGATAATGACGTAAAAAAGCATTATATAATCTCCGACGAAGATTATATAACTTATCCAAATACTCATGAAGCCTTTACGCAACTAATGCGTATTTCTTTGCTGCAAGATTCGTTTTGTTTAATAGGATTTTCTGGCATTGATCCGAATTTTTTAGCTTGGATTGGATGGGTTCGCGATATTGTATTAAGGGATAAACAATCAAATAAAGGCGAAGATAAAATATATCTAATAGAAATGACAGATATAGATCCTAGCAATGATAAAAAACTATTATATAAAAATCATAGGATTGCACATCTACCATTATTAAAAGACGAAATAATAAACTTCATTTCTTCCGAAGTAGGGAGAAATGTTATAGATCGAAAAAACAAGAAAGAAATACTTCTTTTATTAATGAATTATTTTAAGGCAGATGTTGTTGCCACTCCTAAGCTTATGTTAGAAAGGCTCCGGCAAAAGGAGTATAATGATTTATGGAATAGGCGGCCTGTGTATGACTCTCGAACTTTCAATGTGAGTGAAACATTAACAATACTTCCATTGCTGACAAAATATAAAAAATATTCTCGATTTCCTCTAATTGATTTTTCTTATTCTAATAATAAAGAGGATTTATTATATTTTGTAGAGCCAATAAATAAAAAAGCTATTGAGGAAGAGAAGCAAAATGAAATTATAGAATTGTTTTTGTTAGCTATTCAAGACTTATTTTTACCATATAAAATACATTCAGATAAACTTGATACTATTTTTAGTGCCAATCAACTCAGTAATGATGCTGTCAATGGCATCTTATTGCAGAAATTAATAAATTATGTTTGGGAAAATGACACATTAAATATAAAGAGAATAATAGATAAAATTGAATCAAAAAATACGAGTTTATTACAAGAGGCTCATTATTACACCTGCCTTATGTATGCTTTTAACCTGGATTTTGACAAATTATGTTTTTCATTGGAAAAATGGATTCCAGAACCACAATGGGCTGTAAAAAAGGCAGGTTTGCAAGCTTGGATCAATATAGATGAATCAATTGGTTTGTTAAAGAGTAGCGACCAAGATATAGCCCAAGAAGAATTATATTCTTTAGACTTATTGGCGTATTTGGAAAAAAGCAAATCACATGAATCTAATAAATTATCACTTAAAAAAGTAAATCAATACAAAAATATAGGTTTCAAGACATTAGATGACAATATTGATTATTTACTAGAAGAAATTAATAAAATTGTTAAGGAGATCAACCCATATGGAGATAGCAAATTTACTGTCGGAAAACCCATTATTTGGACCAAGATTAATCCTGTAAGGATGAGCATTCAATTTATAGGGATTCTCATAGAGTCTGGCTATCCACTTGCACTACCCAATGTTCATTATCGTAGCCATAAAGAAACATATAACGTTTTTGCAAAATGTTTTGAATATTATCCGTTTCCCGCCTTATACTATGCTTTACAATATACTAATGAAAAATTTATCAGAAGAATAGGTCAAGATTATGCTTATTCGGACAACTTAATTTCAGAGTTACCAATTATAGCAAATAATATTCAGGTGGCTTACAACTCAAAAAACATCCCGCCAAATTATAAGATAAATATATTAAGATTTTATGCGGAAATTTTAATTTCTTTGCCAAGTGATGTGTGGCAGTCATTTTATATGATTGTTTGGAATAAGGAATTAACTAATAACTCTTTATTTTATGATGTAAGGTATGAGGAAAATGTATTCATAATCAATGGCTTAGGTTATATAAGAGATGCTGTTGCAATAAGAAAAATAATTTTAGATTGTTTTAAAAATTTAAATCAACAAAATAAAGACACATCAATATTATATTTACATAGATTAGCATCTAACGTGTATGTAAAAGAATATTTTCACCAAATACTAAATACTACACTTACTAAAGCAATAAATGATGTAATTAAGCAGATTGACACACAAAATATAATATATCTTTTTGCTTTAGGCAACATCAATGAATTGTTGACAGATAAACAAAAAGAGCAAATAGCACAAAAAATATCTGAATTGCAATTTGCTGAAATCGAGAATGTGAGAATATGGTCTGTTATCTTATTTTTTATTGGTAAAAACAACCGAGTTGTCAGGGAGATAAAAAAAGCAATAATTAATCATAAGAATTTATGGTATTCAGGTATTGATGATGAAGGAGCTGCTCATCGTCCATATGATTTTATTTCAATATTTAATATATCTAAGAGAATACGTAATCGGGATGGATTGGTATGGACAAACTCTGAAGCAATAGCCATATTTGAGCGTTTACAATTAGAGTTTAATAAGATAAAAACGTTTATAAATAATAGACCGGGTGTTGAGATAGAATTTATTAATATATTAGAACAAATGTTATTTTTTTTAGAATCTCAAGGAGATAAAATCGATAAGAATAAAAAAATTTACAATGAAATATCTGCTGTTTATATAAAACAAAAGGGCTATAAAAAAATAGAGGAAGGGCTTGTTTCTACTGAACAATCGGAGATTATTTGGGCATTAAATGAATTGTCAAAGGAAATATATGATGACAACAGCATAGGCGTGAGTAATAAATTATTTACACTGGTTTTAAATAAGTTATATTTAAAATCCTCACCTGGCTTAGCCGCTAGTTTGGGCTATATTTCAGACTGGATAAGAGATTGCATGAATATTAGCTCTGCCCGAGAATATTCTAATATTTTAATTAACATTATTAGGAAATATGATGAAGAGAAAGAATTACCTCTTGATATTGACAAACCTTATATTAAAGAAAAACTAATCACTATTAGCTACACTTTGTTCACATTTGGTTTTAAGGATAGCATTATTATTAAGTATGTAGATGAACTCGAAAATAGCCGATTTAATAATATTAGATATAATTTAAAATATAAATTGACTAAGAAAAAATAATCCCTTACCGCGC